>CAUSWL010000018.1:0-24333 GCA_963535345.1 uncultured Streptococcus sp. | reverse complement strand
AGAACTATGCTGAAATCCATCGCCGTTTGCGACTTGGAAACCTCATGGTCTTGACCGCTCAAGGAACTCCGTTTATCCACTCTGGGCAGGAATATGGACGTACCAAACAATTCCTTGATCCAGCCTATAAGACTCCTGTTCCTGAAGATAAGGTTCCAAACAAGTCTCACTTGTTGCGCGACAAGGACGGCAAGCCATTTGTCTATCCTTACTTTATCCATGACTCTTACGACTCTAGTGATGCTGTCAACAAGTTTGATTGGACCAAAGCTACAGATGGCAAAGCTTATCCTGAAAATGTCAAGAGCCGTAACTACATGAAAGGATTGATCGCCCTTCGTCAATCGACAGATGCCTTCCGACTCAAGAGTCTGCAAGACATCAAAGAGCGCGTCCACCTCATTACTGTTCCAGGACAAAATGGCGTTGAAAAAGAAGATGTGACCATCGGCTACCAAATCACTGCTCCAAATGGTGATGTCTACGCTGTCTTTGTCAATGCGGATGATAAGGCTCGCGAATTTACTCTAGGAACTGCATTTGCTCACTTGAGAAAGGCCGAAGTCCTCGCAGATGAAAATCAAGCCGGACCAGTAGGAATCGCTAAACCTCAAGGTCTCGAATGGACTGAAAAAGGCTTGAAATTGAATGCTCTCACTGCTGTCGTTCTCCGCTTGTCTCAAGGCGGCGCCATCGTCGCTCCAGCTGTGGAAGAAAAACCAGAATTTGATCTTTCTAGCTTGGAAGTTGAACCAGAACAAGGTCAAGCTCAAAACCTAGCAGCCAATCCTGAAACTCAAGAAACTGCTGCAGAGGCTCACTCTCAGAACCTCCTTCCAAACACAGGAACTGAGAGCAAATCACTTCTTGCCCTTGCTGGATTCAGTATCCTTGCCCTTCTCGGACTTGGATGGTTGAAAAAAACAAGAAAGAGAACTGATACTCAATGAAAATCAAAGAGTAAACTAGAAAGCTAGCCACAGGCTGCTCAAAGCACAGCTTTGAGCTTGTAGATAAGGCGAAGCTGACCTGGTTTGAAGAGATTTTCAAAGAATATAATCTAGCCCTCCTATAGAGAAAACACCCCATTGTCAGAAGAATCTTCTAGTCATGGGGTGTTGTTTTTATGGTACACTTATCTATCAAATCATATATTCTACACTATAGGTGGCATCTGATAAGATACGAGCCAGGAACTGCTTGGTTCGTTCTTCTTGTGGACGACTAAAGAAATCGTGGGGATTATTCTCCTCTACGATACGGCCTCCGTCCATAAAAATAACGTGGTTAGCGACATCCCTAGCAAATCCCATCTCATGCGTGACGACCACCATGGTCACACCTTCTCCAGCCAACTGTTTCAGAACATCCAAAACATCTCCAACCAACTCAGGGTCTAGTGCCGATGTTGGTTCATCTAGCAAAATGACCTCGGGCTTAACGGCAATGGCACGCGCAATTCCTATTCGTTGTTGTTGCCCTCCAGATAGTTGTGAAGGGTAGTAGTCTTTGTAGGCCAGTAAACCAACTTTTTCCAAGGCAGATTCTGCACGTTTAAGTGCTTCTTCCTTGGGAACTTTACGAGCGACGATTAGACCTTCTAGAATATTTTCCAGAGCAGTTTTATTTGCAAAAAGATTGTAGTGCTGGAAAACAAAGGCTGTTTTTTGGCGAATTTCTAGAATGTCTTTCTTGCTTAATTTGGCTAAGTCATAGGTCTTTCCTGCCAATGTCAAACGTCCGCTATCAGCTTTTTCTAAGTGGTTGAGACAACGGAGAAAGGTCGTTTTCCCCGAACCTGATGGTCCTAAAATGACGACTACATCCCCTTGGTTGACCTGGAGATTGACATCCTCCAAGACCTGCCTCTCACCAAATGTTTTTGCGATATGTTCTACTTGTAACATCCTGTCCTCCTATACAAAACGCGCGCTAGATGCTTTTGCTCTCTTTTCTTTTTTCACATAGCCTTTCTCCAGTAGGGAGAAGCCCCACTGAATCAAACCACAGATCAAAATATACTGCAAAAAGATTACAAAATAAGACTCAAAATACTGGTAGCCGTAGGACGCCTCCACACGAGCAATAGCGGTGATGTCCTTGATGGTCATAACAAAGACCAGGGAGGTTCCTTTGACGATATTGATCACCAGATTGGCCAAGTTAGGCAAGGCTGAGCGCAAGGCTTGAGGAAAAACAATCCTTAGATAGGCCTGGGTCGTAGTCAGCCCAATTGCATGCGCTGCCTCTAGTTGTCCCTTGTCCACCGTCAAGATAGCTGAACGCAAAATCTCCGACAAACTCCCGACTGTCATCAAACTATAAATGATGAAGGCATAGTAGAGAGGATCAAGTTTGAAAATATCAAGGTCACTTCCTATGCTTTTGAGAAATTGATTCAGCAAACTTGGAAATAAACTATAAAAGAAGAGAATCAATAAAATCGGTGGAGTCGCTCGGATAAAGGCCAGATAGACAAGAGAAAAACCCCTCACACCTCGAACCTTATAGATCTGCCCTAAGGCTAAAAATAGAGCTGGCAAAAAGCTTAAGACCATAGCCACCATCATGATAATCAAGGTGATTGGCACACCCTTCAAGGTCTCCAGAAAGGTCTTTACAATATAGTCTATATCCATTTCTTACCTCCCTTTTGTTTCCAAAGACTTCTCAAGCAAACGACTCAAGCTAGAAATAACCAAGGCAATCCCCCAATAAAGAAGTGCAACCGCCGTATAGGTTTCCAGAGAGTAGTTCCCTAAATTGCGACTGATCAAGAGATTGCCTGCCCCCATAACATCAACGAAACCAATCGTATAGGCCAAGGCAGCATCTCGCATGAGATTGAGAATAGCGGTTGTTATATTGGGAAGAGCAACTTGAAAAGCTTGGGGAAAAATGATTCTCCAAAAAGTCTGACTTGGAGTCAAACCAATACTAAGTCCGGCCTCTGTCTGCCCCTTTGGAATAGCTTGATAGGCCGCCTTGAAAACCTCGGCAACAATAGCCGCAAACAAGAGAATCATCGTCAGGAGAACAAAAATAGTTTTAGACCAGTTGTTGATATCCAAACCCAGCCACCATTTCAGAAATTCTGGCAAGCCATAAAAGACTAGAAAAAGCAAGACAATCGGTGGTGTACAACGAAGGGTAAAGACATAGCCTTTGGAAATCACTGCAAAACTCTTGTCTTCTCCTACTTGCGCCCAGGCCAAGAGACCTCCAAAAAGGGAACCAAGAAGAGTGGTAAAAAAGAGAATGGACAAGGTCATAGGAAGTGCCTGCCATAAGGTTGGCAAAAACTGAAAGACCTTGGAAAAATCATAAGAAACCATGCAAAACCCTTTCTAGTCTTGGAATTTCTGGTCTAGTCTTTGTCTACGTAACTAAAGACATCTTCTTTAAAGTATTGCTGAGATAGCTTAGCAAGCGTGCCATCTTCTTTCAACTCTTTGATTGCTTTTTCGTATTCTTTAGCGAATTTCTCACCCTTTTCATCACGGTGAATCAAGGGATAAGTTGGAATGCCCTTGTATGGGAACCAGCTGAGTTTATCCGCATATTGGTGGTAAGGTCCATCTTCTGCGGTAACTGCTTTTTCAAAGGACAGTTTGATATCAAAGAAGGCGTCATAACGTCCTTCTAAGACCCAGGCATAGGCATCTGCCACTTTAAAGGATTCAGCTGCTGTTAGCTCAATCGGTGCATCCTGATGTTTTTCATTGTAGCTGGTGATGACATTCCATTGAGCATTCTGTGGAGAGATAGGAACCAATTTCCCTTTATTCTTAGCAAAGTCATCAATGGTTTTGTATTTCTGTTCATCTTCTTTTCTGACAGTAAATCCGATGATGCTCGCTCCCACTGGTTCAGATGGAATGACAAACTTTTTAGCTCGTTCATCTGTGTACCAAGCTCCCTTGGTTCCGATGTCATACTTGCCTGATTCCAGACCAATCAAGAGGTCGTCATCACTGGTACCTGTATATTCAAATTTGTAGTTTGCCAACTTCTCATCAACAGCCTTCAAAACAGCTACTTCATAACCATCTGATTCCCCCTTTTCATTGACAAAGTCATAAGGTACGTAGTTTTGTGTATGGGCAACCTTCAAGGTTATGACTTCAGCAGACGAAGCCGTTTCTCCCTCCTTGGCTGGAGCGCCAGCTAAACTTCTCCCGATAATCGTCGCCCCAATTACTGCAACAACTGCTACACCACCGATAATCCATGCTTTTTTACTCATCTTTTTCTCCTTTAGTTTTCAAGCGCTTCTCTCACCCACTGGATACGTTCAATTGCGATATCACTTGGAATGGTACAATCCGCTCCAAGTACCAAGCCCTGTTCCCCAGCTTCTGCAACTAGTTTCTTTGCCTCAGCCTGAATGGCATCCTTGCTACCAGTATATAGCAAGCCTGTTTTGCCATTTTCAAATCCTCCAAGAACCGTACGTCCCTTGAAAATCTCACGACCTTCCTTGAGAGTGATTCCCTCTGGTCCTACAGCCCAGTTAAAGACTTGGGCTGGATAGTCTGCAAAAAGGTGAATATCATTTCGCGCCCCCTCGTAGCCACAGATATGAAGAACAGTAACACCACCAACAGCACTAGCTGCTTCCAGAACCGTTATCTCGCTAGGTGCAATGACGGCTTGATAATCTGCTGCCGACACTCGTTGATCTTGGATGCTTTGCACGCTGAGGTAGATTCCATCAGCACCAGCCTCTTCGATAACAGCTCGACTGAGACTGGCAATATCTTCTGCAATCACATCCAACACCCTCTTAAGAGCTTTAGGATCTTCCACCAAAAAATCTGCAATGAGGTCATCGCCACCAGACACTTCCCCAATCAACCACTTGAGATAGGTCACAGGAGCAAAAATATTGTAAATCGCAACGATATCTTCTGTAAACTCTTGCTTGATTTTCTTAACCAAGTCCACTTGCTCTTTTATCCAAGCGTGCTCTGGTCCGAGTGGTTGAATGGTCGCCAATTCTTGAAGTGATTTGCCTTTGGCAATCGCTGGATTTGGATAAGCAAAGTAGCCATCACTCATGAGTTTGATAAAGTCTGGCTGAACTTCTCGGATAAAGCGCTTATGGCCCTCGATATTCTTCTCGATAATAGCTGGATTTGAGAAACCGTGTAGCCATTCGTCTTCGGATGTGAAATGGTGCCAAAAGCCAACTGGCACACGATCAACCTTTTCACCTTTAAATGCTTTTAAAACCCATTCTTTTTTTTCTGACATTCTTATTCTCCATTTCTTACTTTTTCAACTAATAAACTGCTTGCGATATCATTCGAGCGTAGAAAGGGGAGACTGGACTTGGAAAAATCCTGAACTCCACGACATCTCTCTCCATTTTTGCAGTGCCCTTTTTTTACGACGCTTATGGCAATCAAGGCCAGCAAACCGACAACTGCAATGAAGATGCCCCATCTTTTACTTTTCATAGCTCCTCCTTTTAGAGAACAGCTGCCTGTCGAATCCAGTCCAACCTCTCTAAGTCAAAGTCATCTGGAACAGTACAGTCAGCTCCCAGAAGAACGCCTTTACTACCAGCTTCAGCCAACAACCGCCTTGTTTCATCTTGCAATTCTGCCTTGGAACCTTGATAAAGCAAGCTTTTCTTGCCATTTTCAAATCCACCTAAAACGGCCTTGCCTGGAAACAACTCTTGACCCTGTGTCAAACTAACATCCTCATGGTGGGTCGCCCAGTTGACCACTTGAGCTGGATAGTCCTTAAATATCGTCACATCATTGCTCGCACCTTCAAAACCACAAATATGGAGGATATTGGTCCCACCCACCTGATTAGCTGCTTCCAAAATCGCTATATTGCTCGGTTCGATATAGGTTTGGTAGAGTTCTGGTGTGATGCGCTCATCTTGAATTTCCTGGGTGCTGAGATAAATCCCATCAACTCCACCTTGCTGGATGATTTTCTGAGTTAGGATAGCAATATCTCTTGCAATCACATCTAGAATAGATCTGAGTTGCTCAGGATTTTCAAGCAATAGGTCAGCCACTTCCCTATCTCCTCGAGAAGTTTCTGTACGGAACCAACGCTTGAGGTAGGAGATAGGCGAAAAGATATTGTAGAAAGAAGCAATCTCTTCGGTAAAGGTCTCTCGAATCGCTTGTACCACTTCCACCTGTTGCTGAATCCATGGGTGTTCCTCACCAATCGATTCAATAGAAGTCAGCTCCTGAATGCTTGCAATCTTAGGACTATAGACATTACTTGGATAAAGAAAAAAACCGTCGCTCATAATTTTGACAAAATCAGGGCGAATCCTTTCCACATAGTTGCGATGCCCGTCAACACTTTTTTGAAAGATACGTGGATTATTTAATCCTTGCCCCTTTTCTTCGAGTGTTACAAAATGAAACCAAAATCCGACAGGAACTCTTTCCACTTCATCGCCTCGAATCGCTCTAAAGACTAGCTCTCTTTTACTTGCCATACCTTTCTCCTTCCATTTGGATTGAAACCATCTTACCACTCCTTTTTTCCTTTTCCCAATATATATTGACTATCAACTCGATTAGAAATTTTTATATCTATAAAGAAAAAAATCCCTGAAAAGCTTGATGTTACTAGCCTTTCAAAGATTCACTTTATTTTCATCTATTTTCCAAAAAGAAGCTGATATAGATTTTCTATCAAGCCGATTGAATTTTTTTATATCCATCTTCATTCCCAAATTAAGTACATAATTTTATCCTAATACCAAATTACTACTGAAAAATTTCTTTTCTCTCGGTATTTCCTTGCACAAATCCCATGAAAACGCTACAATATTAATAGACTATTATTAGGAGGATGGGATTATGAAAATATCCAAAGTTACCATTACAATTGCTTCTACACTTACTTCCGTCATTTTACTGACTGGCTGTGGTACAAATTCGGCAAATTCACAGACAACACAAAGTAGTACATCTGACAATCAGGTTACAATGACCTATGATCAGTTGCGTTCAAGAGAAAATACTATGTCAACTCTTTGGTATCAAAAAGCAGCTGAAACCAAAGCACTCTACCTACAAGGTTACAATGTCGCTACTAATCGTTTGAAAGAACTACTAAAAACACAGACAGATAAACCCTACTCTATCGTTTTGGACTTGGACGAAACCGTGTTAGACAATAGTCCTTATCAAGCGCAAAATGTCAAAGATGGAACAGCATTTACCCCAGAAAACTGGGATGTCTGGGTAAAAAAGGCCGCAGCCAAGGCTGTACCAGGTGCTAAAGATTTTCTCCAATTTGCTGACCAAAACGGTGTCCAAATTTACTATGTATCTGACCGCACGATAGATCAGGTAGATGATACGATCAAAAACCTAGAAAATGAAGGAATTCCTGTACAAAGCCGCGATCATCTCATGTTCTTAGAAAAAGGCGTCAAATCTAAAGAAGGTCGTAGACAAGCAGTCCAAGAAAAAACCAACTTAGTCATGCTACTAGGAGACAATCTTGTAGACTTTGCAGAGTTTTCAAAGACCTCTGAAACTGAGCGCGACCAAAAATTAGAGGAATTACAAAAAGAGTTTGGTGAGAAATTCATCATTTTCCCTAACCCAATGTACGGATCATGGGAAAGCACTGTTTACAATGGTAATAAATTGGATGCCAAGGGTCAAACTGAAGAGCGCCAAAAAAACTTACAAGGTTTTGATAAATAAAATAAGGGAGCTATCTACCAGTTTACACCAACCACAAGATATCGTATTTGCGAGAATAGCGAAAAAAAGACGACTTCCAAGCGGAAATCGTCTTTTTTACTATTTTATCTTGTACTTGGTATAAACTAGTATATATTCCACTAGATAGTATGCTCTATCGCTTGTACCACTTCCACCTGTTGCTGAATCCTTGGGTGTTCCTCACCAATCGACTCAACCGATTGAATTTTTTTATATCCTCTCTTTCATGGCAAAGTAAGCACGTATTTTGGGTGCCACTTGTGTGCCGAAGAGTTCAATAGCTCTCAGAACTTGATCATGAGGCATGGAACCAAGCGGTAGATGGAGCATAAAGCGGTCTAAACCTAAACCCTCAATCATGCGAATCAATTTTTCTGCCACCTGGTCAGGATTTCCCACAAACATGGCACCATTTGGTCCAACTTGCTCCAAATATTGCTCATAGGTCAACTCCTGCCAGTGTAGACGGTCCTTGGAAATCGCATCCACCACTTGCTTGGTCGGATGGAAATAATCTTTTACTGCCTGCTCGCTATCTTCCGCAATCCAACCCCAAGAATGAGCGCCCACTTTCAGGTTTTTATCTGCATGACCGGCATCCCTTCCAATCTCACGATAAGCTTGAATCAGCTTTTTAAAATAACGCGGATTACCACCGATAATGGCATAGACAATCGGCAACCCCGCCCGAGCAATCTTCACTGTTGACTCTACATGACCACCTGTCGCCACCCACAATGGCAATTTTTCCTGAACAGGACGGGGATAGACTTCTTTTCCAGCAATGCTTTGAGTCAATTGCCCCTGCCAGTTCACTTTGGTGTTTTCATTTGCCAACTGAAGCAGATCTAACTTTTCATCAAAGAGAGCTTCATAGTCTTTCAAGTCATAACCAAACAGTGGGAAAGACTCGGTGAATGAACCACGCCCAGCCATAATCTCCGCACGGCCATTTGACACCGCATCGATGGTAGCATATTGTTGGAACAAGCGAATCGGATCCATACTCGAGAGAATGCTGACCGCACTAGTCAAACGAATCTTTTTGGTATTCACTGCCCCAGCTGCAAGAATAATCTCTGGCGCCGATACCGCAAAGTCCTCCCGATGATGCTCCCCAATCCCGTACACATCCAAACCAACCTTATCAGCCAGCTCAATTTCTGCCACCAACTGACGAATGCGTTCATCATGACTGTAAATCTGTCCAGTCGCCTCCAGAGCTGTTGTTTCACCAAATGTTGAAATTCCTAATTCTACCATCCCGTTTCCTCGCTATCTCTTTTAGCTTTAGGGTATTTTATCACTAATTAGTTTTATTTTCAATAAATTTGCTCATTAGAAAAAGCCTAGATGAACTAGACTTTCTTTGCTTATTCTACTGTTACTGACTTAGCAAGGTTACGTGGTTTGTCCACATCGAGGCCGCGGTGGAGTGTTGCAAAGTAAGCGACCAATTGCGTTGGCACGACCATTGAGATTGGTGAGAGGTAAGGGTGGACAGTCGTAAGGACGATATCGTCTGTGTCTTTAGCAACATTTTCCTCTGCGATAGTGAGAACCTTGGCACCACGGGCTGCGACCTCTTGGATATTTCCACGAGTATGGTTAGCAAGGACTGGATCTGACAAGAGGGCCAAGACAGGCGTTCCTTCTTCAATCAAGGCAATGGTTCCGTGCTTGAGTTCTCCTGCCGCAAAGCCTTCACACTGGATGTAAGAAATCTCTTTGAGTTTGAGACTTGCTTCCATGGCTACATAGTAATCTTGACCACGCCCGATGTAAAAGGCGTTGCGAGTTGTTTCAAGAAGCTCACGAACCTTGGCTTCAATGTTTTCTTTCTCTGAAAGAGTTGATTCGATAGACTGAGCTACGATTGACAACTCATGAACCAGGTCAAAGGCTTGCGCTTTAGCATTGCCATTTGCTTCTCCAACTGCTTTTGCAAGGAAGGCAAGGGCTGCAATTTGTGCTGTATAAGCCTTGGTTGATGCCACGGCAATTTCAGGACCTGCATGAAGGAGCATGGTATGGTTGGCTTCACGAGAAAGAGTTGAACCTGGGACGTTTGTCACTGTCAAGCTTGGGATTCCCATTTCATTAGCCTTGACTAAAACTTGACGACTATCCGCTGTTTCACCAGATTGGCTGATAAAGATGAAGAGTGGTTTCTTGCTGAGAAGTGGCATACCATAGCCCCACTCAGATGAGATTCCAAGTTCCACTGGTGTATCAGTCAATTCTTCCAACATCTTCTTAGAAGCAAATCCTGCGTGGTAAGATGTTCCAGCTGCAAGGATGTAGATACGGTCTGCATCTTGAACAGCCTTAATGATAGCTGGGTCTACTACTACTTGACCAGCCTCATCTGTGTAGGCTTGGATCAACTTACGCATCACTGTTGGTTGCTCATCTATTTCCTTGAGCATGTAGTAAGGGTAAGTTCCCTTACCGATATCTGACAAGTCAAGTTCAGCAGTGTAGCTAGCACGCTCACGACGATTTCCATCATAGTCTTGAACTTCCACACTATCAGCCTTGACGATTACCAACTCTTGGTCATGAATTTCCATGTATTGGTTGGTTTCACGAATCATAGCCATGGCATCTGAACAGACCATGTTATAGCCTTCCCCAAGACCAATCAAAAGTGGAGATTTGTTCTTAGCGACATAGATGACATCTGGATTTTCAGAGTCAATCAAGGCAAAGGCATAAGAACCACGGATGATGTGAAGAGCTTTTTTGAAGGCTTCAAGAACTGAAAGACCATCTTCTTCTGCAAATTTTCCAATCAGGTGAACGGCAATTTCTGTATCGGTTTGCCCCTTGAAGTGGTGACCTGCAAGGTATTCTTCCTTGATTTCGAGATAGTTTTCAATCACCCCATTGTGCACCAAGACAAAACGTCCTGTCTCAGAGCGGTGTGGGTGAGCATTGTCCTCAGTTGGTTTTCCGTGAGTCGCCCAACGCGTATGTCCGATACCAGTTGTCCCCTCAACACCTGCTGTCTTGGCAGACAATTCTGCGATACGACCGACAGCCTTGACTAGATGGTTTTCAGCACCACCTAGGACAAAAATCCCCGCAGAATCATAACCACGGTATTCGAGCTTTTCAAGCCCTTGAATCAAAATATCAGTTGCATTTGTGTTTCCAACAACACCAACAATTCCACACATAGTATATACGACACAGACCAGCTGTGCTTTCTCCTTAAATTGGTATAGTCTGATTTTCCTTTTACAGAATCAGCAAAAACAGTATATACTTGTTTTTCTCACTTGTCAAGGATAAAAATTGGTATAGTTTTTCTATCTGGTATTTTATCAAGATTTCACTTGATACCTGACAAGTCGGCATCAATTACTTATAATGAATAGAGGAGGTATTTGCCATGTGGTTTTTCTTCGCACTTTTATCAGCTATCTTTGCAGCCTTAACGTCAATTTTAGCCAAGATTGGGATTGAGGGAGTTCCATCCAATCTAGCAACCGCTATTCGTACGGTCGTTGTCATTCTTATGGCTTGGGCCATGGTTTTCTTGACCAATAGTCAGACCGAAATTGTCAACATCAGTAGAAAAAGTTGGCTCTTTCTCATCTTATCAGGCTTAGCCACTGGCGCCTCCTGGCTCTGCTACTACAAGGCACTACAGATGGGCAATGCGACTGAGGTATCTGCTGTCGATAAATTCAGTCTCGTCATTACCCTCGTTCTAGCCTTTTTCTTCCTACAGGATGTCCTGACGTTTAAAACAATTATTGGCTGTATCCTGATTACGATTGGGACCTTGGTGATGATATTGTAATAAAGAGTGAGATGAACGCCATCTCACTTTTTTTATTCTTAAAATCCATTATGGTCGCTGAGTTCCTTGAACCAGTGGCCTGATTTCTTCAGACGGCGTTCTTGTGTTTCCAAGTCTAATTCAACCAAACCATAGCGGTTTTTATAGCTATTGAGCCATGACCAGCAATCAATAAAGGTCCAGATTAGGTAACCCTTACAATTGGCTCCGTCTTCAATGGCACGGTGAAGTTCACGCAGATGTCCTTTGACAAAGTCGATACGATAGTCGTCCTGAATCATACCATTCACACGGAATTTATCTTCACCTTCAACACCCATGCCATTCTCTGTCAACATCCACTCAATATTACCATAGTTTTCCTTGATATTTTGGGCGATATCATAAATCCCTTGCTCATAAATTTCCCAACCACGGTGGGGATTGATTTTACGGCCCGGCATAATATAAGGCTCGTAAAAATGTTCTGGCAAGAGTGGACTGTCTAGATGCTTAGCAAAACGTGGCGCCATAACGCGCAAAGGTTGGTAGTAGTTGACTCCAAGGAAATCAACTGTATTCTCGCGAATGAGCTCCAACTCTTCAACAGTGTACTCTGGCAGCAAATCATGCTCAGCTAAAATTTCCACCAATTCCTCTGGATAAGCTCCCAAGACAGACGGATCTAGGAAAGATTGGGCTTGGAAGAGGTCGGCAATGCGCGCAGCCTTGACATCCGCAGGATGTTGGCTACGTGGATAAGCTGGTGTCAAGTTAAGGACAATTCCAATCTTGGAATCAGGCAAAATCTCATGACAGGCCTTAACCGCAAGACTACTAGCCAGTTGTGTGTGATAGGCTACCTTAACCGCTGCTTTGGCATCCACCTTGTGAGGGTAATGGGCATCGTAAAAATAACCAAATTCTACAGGGACGATGGGCTCGTTAAAGGTAATCCATTGGTCCACCAAGTCACCGTAAGTCTCAAAACAAAAACGAGCATAGTCTTCATAGGCTGAGACAGTCGCCTTATTTTCCCAGCCATCCCCATCTTCTTGTAGAGCAAATGGCAGGTCAAAGTGATAGAGATTGACTAAGAGGAGAATGCCCTTGGCCTTAATAGCCTCAAAAACCTGACGGTAGAAAGTCACCCCTTGCGGATTGACCTCTCCACGGCCCTGTGGGAAAATACGAGACCACTGGATAGAAGTTCGGAAGGCTGTATGCCCAGTCTCTACCAAAAGCTCAATGTCCTTTTCCCAGTTTTCATAAAAAGTCGATGTTTTATCAGGTCCAATTCCATTGTAGTAGCGATTGGGTTCCACCTGATACCAATAATCCCAGAGATTATCTCCTTTACCGTCACCATGTACACGACCTTCTGTCTGTGGTCCAGAAGTAGAGGAACCCCAGACAAAATCCTTTGGAAATTTTAACATTATTATACCTCTTAACTTGATGATGTATTCTTCACACTCATTATATAGAAAAAACAAGGTAAAAACTAGTTACATTTTTGCCTTGTTTTTCTTCTGATTAAAGTTTTTATTTCTTGCTTAGAATTTCAAGGGTTTCGAGCAAGTTGTCTGCGTGAACTTCGATGGTGTCACCAGTTGCCTTGATTTTAACTTCTACAATACCATCAGTTGCTTTCTTCCCAACAGTGATACGGATTGGCAAACCAATCAAGTCACTATCGCTAAACTTCACTCCGACACGTTCGTTACGGTCGTCTGTCAAGACTTCGTAACCAGCTCCCATCAAGCTTGCTTCAAGTTTATCTGTCAAGGCTTGCGCTTCTTCATCTTTGACATTGACAGTAATCAAGTGCACATCAAATGGTGCTAATTCTTTAGGGAAGTTAACTCCCCAAGCATAACGGTATTCGCCTTTTGGCGTTTTATTGACAAAGAGGCGAGCGTGTTGCTCCATAACGGCTGAAAGGAGACGGCTAACACCGATACCGTAACATCCCATGATGATTGGCACAGCACGGCCATTTTCGTCCAAAACATCTGCACCCATGCTTGCTGAGTAGCGAGTTCCGAGTTTGAAAATATGACCGATTTCAATACCACGCGCGAAGTTAAGAACGCCTTGTCCGTCTGGTGAAATTTCACCCTCACGAACTTCGCGGATATCTACATATTCTGCAGTAAAGTCACGACCTGGATTCACACCCGTCAAGTGGTAGCCATCTTCGTTAGCCCCCACAACAGCATTACGAACATCTTGTACCTTACGGTCTGCAATGATTTTCACATTTTCTGGCAAACCAACTGGACCAAGCGAACCAAAGCCAGCTGAGATAACATTTGCTACTTCTTCCTCGCTCGCAACATCAAAGAAATCTGCTCCCAAGTGGTTTTTCAACTTGACTTCATTGAGTTGGTCATTTCCAACTAGAAGGGCTGCAACAAGCTCACCATCTGCCATGTAGAAGAGGGTTTTGATTGTTTGTTCTTCTGGGACATTTAGGAAGGCTGCGACTTCGTCAATAGATTTAACACCTGGTGTTTCCACGCGAGTTACTTCTTCTTCCGCAACTACACGGTTGCTTGGTTTGTACTCGTTTGTTGCCATTTCTAAGTTAGCTGCATAGCTAGACTCACTTGAGTAGGCGATGGTGTCTTCACCAGAAACCATCCATTTGAGCAATTCTGCCTTGATTTCTTCTTGCACTTCCGCAGGAATTTCATCAAATGAGGCAACTGACTTGTCCAAGACAACCCAGCGGTCAAGGTCTGTACGGGCTGGTGTGATGGCCATAAATTCTTGGCTATCCTTACCACCCATGGCACCACCGTCACCGATGATAGCCTTGAAATCCAAACCACTACGAGTGAAAATTCGTTCATAGGCCGCCTTGTACTCGTCATAAGTCACATCCAAACTATCATAATTAGCATGGAAACTATATCCATCTTTCATGATAAATTCACGCGTACGGAGAAGGCCGTTACGTGGACGTTTTTCATCACGGTATTTCGGTTGGATTTGGTAAAGGTTGAGTGGCAATTGCTTGTAAGACTTGACAGAGTCACGAACAATAGCTGTAAAAGTTTCTTCGTGTGTCGGACCTAGGATAAAGTCTGACTTTTCACGATTTTTCAGTTTATAAAGGTCTTCACCATAGGTTTCATAACGGCCTGATTCGCGCCAGAGATCGGCACTGAGAAGGGCAGGAGCCAACATCTCAACAGCACCAATCTTATCAAACTCTTGGCGCATGATATTCTTAGCCTTTTCAATCACACGGTTAGCAAGTGGCAGGTAAGAATAAACACCAGCAGAAACTTGACGAACATAACCAGCACGCAACATAAGGGCGTGGCTGATAACTTGAGCATCGCTTGGCATTTCGCGAAGCGTAGGGATTAGCATTTTACTTTGTTTCATAATATTCCTCGATTATCTAAAAGAAGAGTCGCATAATGTCATTCCAGGTTACAGCTAGCATCAAGACAACCATGATAACTACACCAGCCATGGTGACATAGGTTTCAATTTCTTGTTTAAGGGGTTTCCGGCGGATAGCCTCTAGGATATTGAGCACAATCTTTCCACCATCCAAAGCCGGGATAGGAATCAAGTTAAAAATTCCAATATTGATGGAAATCATGGCTAGGAAGTAGAGGACATTCTCAATTCCATTTTTAGCAGCATCGCTACTTGCCTTAAAAATGGCAACGGGACCACCGAGTTTGTTCAAATCTGGATGGAAAATCAAGTTTTTCAGAGCCGAAAGGATGCGAAGTCCTGAGTCAGCAGCAGTTGTAAATCCACCAACAAACATGGATAGAAAGTCTGACTTGATCCCCGGTTGAACCCCAAGAATATAACGTCCTTGATTTTCTTCTGGCGTCACAGTGACTTGTTTTTCGCTACCATTTTCAGAAATGGTCACATCCAAGGTCGGGGCTGTCTTGTCCTTGGTATCTGCTTCCACAGCCTGGGTCAAGTCTTGCCAATTCTTAACCTCATGCGAGCCGACCTTGGTAATTTGAGCGGTCTCAGCTACACCTACCTTAGCCAAAGCTCCCTCTGGCATGACGTGAAAGAGATTGGTCTGAGTATCTCTAACACCGCCCTGCAAAAAGATCAAGATCCAAAAAACAACAACACCTAAGATAAAGTTATTCATAGGACCTGCAAAGTTGGTGATGAGCTTGCCCCAGATAGAAGCATTTTGATACTGTACATCCAGAGGAGCAATGCGCACTTCGGTTCCGTCTTCTTCAACCACCGTTGCATCATGATCCACTGCAAAGGTCTTTTCTTCTTCCAAGACCAAGCCTTTAATGAAGAGCTTGTCTTCAAAGTCAAACTGAGTTACCTGCATAGGAAGAGACGTTTGATCCAACTTCTTCCCTGAGAGGTTGATCCGTTTGACCTTACCATCATCAGCAAGTGTTAAACTGACTGGAGTTCCTGTCTTGATTTCTGTCGCATCATCACCCCAGCCTGCCATACGAACATAGCCTCCTAGAGGAAGGATTCGAATGGTATAAGCAGTGCCATCCTTACCGATATGGGAAAAAATCTTGGGCCCCATACCAATGGCAAATTCACGAACTAGAATGCCTGATTTCTTGGCAAAATAAAAATGTCCAAACTCATGCACCACCACAATAATCCCAAAAACGAGGATAAAGGTTAGCAATCCAATCATTCAATATTCCTTTCTTTAAAACAGGCCAAATAAGTGCATCATTGGAAACACAATCAGCATGCTGTCAAAGCGATCCAACACACCGCCATGTCCAGGGATAAATTTCCCAGAATCCTTGACACCGAAATGGCGTTTCATGGCACTCTCAATCAAGTCACCAAACTGACCTGCCACACTGAAGAAGGCAGCAAAGAGACTCATTCTATAAATTCCATAAGGAAGAGCAACTGTACTGTCCACTAGCATGAAGATTACCGTTATCAGTACCGCACCTAAAATACCCCCGACAAAGCCCTCAATACTCTTATTAGGAGAAACTCTCGGCGCCAATTTATGTTTACCAAAATTCATCCCTGTCAGGTAGGCTGCGCTATCTGTCGCCCAAACGATAAAAAGGGCCAAAAGTACCTTGTCAAAACCTGCCACCCGAGCATCTAGCAAGGCATTGAAGCCAAAACCAACATAAAAACTCACAGCAATTGGAAAAGCGGCATCTTCAATCGTATAGTTTTTACTGAA
Source organism: uncultured Streptococcus sp. (assembly GCA_963535345.1). GTDB lineage: Bacteria > Bacillota > Bacilli > Lactobacillales > Streptococcaceae > Streptococcus. The sequence continues at coordinate 7,628 of CAUSWL010000018.1, read as the reverse complement.
AACGGTTGTCCCTAGCATTATGGTAATCAAAACACTATAGGCAACTACATTCCCATCAACAGGCAAAAATGTTAGGTAATTTTCTAAAGGAACTGTGAGAGCGAAGGTCGCAAAAAGAGTCAAAGCGCCCTCAATGGTCATAGTCTTTAGCCCCTTCATGTGCAAGAGTTCATGGACACCTAGCATCGCTAACAAGCCAATCCCTATCTGCAACAGGAGCCCTCCCACAAACAAGACTGGAAGGAAAATCGCCAGGGCCAATACCGCAAACAATGTTCTCTTTTGTAAATCCTTGGTCATATCTTCTCCTAAACTCCTCCAAAACGGCGATTGCGATGGTTAAAAGCAGCAATAGCTTCCTGCAAGGCGGCTTCATCAAAATCAGGCCACAAGGTATCCGTAAAGTAAAGCTCACTATAGGCTGCTTGCCATGGCAAGAAATTACTTAAACGCAACTCACCACTCGTACGGATAATCAAATCAGGATCCCGCAAATCCTTTGGCAGGTGTTGCGTGAAAAGATAGTCCCCAATCATATCTTCTGTGATGTCACCAGGGTTGATTTTAGCATCTAGAACATCTTGAGCCAAGCCCTTAAGAGCCTGCGTAATTTCAGCACGGCCACCATAGTTAAGCGCAAAATTGAGAATCAAGCCCGTATTGTTCTGGGTCAATTCCTCTGCTTTTTTCAAAGCTTCAAAAGTCGGCTTAGGCAGACGGTCTGTCTCCCCAATCATCTGAATCTTAACGTTATTTGCATGCAATTCAGGGACGTAGTTATCATAAAATTCGACTGGCAAGTTCATGATAAACTTGACTTCTTGATCTGGACGCGTCCAATTTTCCGTTGAAAAGGCATAAACCGTGATGACCTTAACTCCCATCTTGTTAGCTGCCTTGGTCACCTTTTGGAGGGCTTCCATTCCCGCCTTATGACCAAAAACCCGTGGTTGCATCCGTTTTTTAGCCCAACGGCCATTCCCATCCATGATGATGCCAATATGAGCAGGAACCTGTGTTGGAACCTCAACTTCTACAGCTTTATCTTTCTTAAAAAATCCAAACATGTTCTTATTCCTATTCAAAAATCTATCGTTTCATTATACCATATTTCCCTATTTTCTTCTATTGCTAAGTTATTAGCTCTCCGTAAAGACAAAAAATAAGCCGCCTGATTGGGCGACTTAGTTTTATAGGGAGATTATTATGAAAAAGTTTTAGGAGTTTAAGTTAAGTTCCTCTTAACTTATGAACCTAGTATACCGTCCCTAACTTAAATTTTTCTTAAGTTTTTTGAGAAAGTCAGATTTTTCCATTTTTCTTGCCAATTTTTCTTGGACAAGCGTTCTTGATAGAGCTTCATTCGATCTTCATTCTCTAAAAAATGAGGAGTTGGAGAAACTTGAAACTTTAAAATATCCTCTAAACCATAAGGCGCAAAGAGCTCTAAAGTTGCTTCAGCATGCAAGCGAAGCCCTATCGCCGTACAGCGCTCGGGATATTTACTCACGGCATCACGAGAACTCGTGTAAGGCACAGTATGAGGGCTGTGTAGATGCATATAGACCTGATTTTTCAACTCCCACTGATACTGAGGATAATCTTCTCTTAGCTTTTTCTCTAGGGATACTGTTTCCTCATAAGAAACATCTGGATCAAAGAAAATCACATCCACATCCGTCTCACGGTCAAAAGGCGATTTGTCTGACAAGAGATTCCAGATGAAATTCCTGACAGACCCTGCTGCCAACCAGGAATCTTTCAGATCAAGGTCACGGATGATGGTCAGAATGGTCATCATGTCAGAATTTTCCCTAAAAGAGTCTAAAATTTCGGTCTCATTTTTCAATGTATTCATACCCTAAATGTTCATAAGCCTTGGCTGTCGCGACCCGTCCTGAACGAGTTCGCATGATGAAACCTTTCTGAATCAGGTAAGGTTCGTACATATCTTCGACTGTCTCACGCTCCTCGGCAATATTAACAGAAAGAGTTCCTAAACCGACAGGACCACCACCGTACATCTCAATCATGGTGCGAAGGATTTTTTGGTCCACATAGTCCAAACCTTCATGGTCTACATCCAGCATGGTCAAAGCCTTATCGGTAATAACATCATCGATAACCCCATCCCCCATAATCTGGGCAAAGTCGCGCACGCGCTTGAGGAGACGATTGGCAATACGAGGAGTTCCTCGACTGCGTAAGGCCAGCTCAGCAGCTGCCTCATGGGTGATTTCCATCTCAAAAATATCTGCTGTCCGCTCAACAATCTCTGTCAGGTCAGCGTGGGCATAGTATTCCATATGACCTGTAATCCCAAAACGTGCCCGTAGAGGATTTGAGAGCATCCCCGCACGTGTCGTTGCACCAATCAAGGTGAATGGTGGCAAGTCCAAATGAACACTGCGACTGCCTTCACCAGCACCAATCATGATATCAATGTAGAAGTCTTCCATGGCACTATAAAGCACCTCTTCCACCGACATGGGCAAGCGATGAATCTCGTCAATAAAGAGAACGTCTCCAGGCTCCAAATCATTCAAAATCGCTACCAGGTCACCCGCTTTTTCAATGACAGGACCTGACGTTTGCTTGAGATTGACTCCCAGTTCATTGGCAATAACAAAGGCCATGGTTGTTTTCCCGAGACCTGGAGGACCAAATAAAAGAACATGGTCCAGTGCCTCATCCCGCATTTTGGCAGCTTCGATAAAGATTTGCAGCTGGTCCTTGACCTTATCCTGCCCAATATATTCACGTAAATACTGAGGACGGAGCGTGCGTTCTACTAACTCCTCATCCCCCATTATCTCATTGTCTAAAATTCTACTCATGGCTCTATTATATCAAAAATCCAAGCCACAAACAAAAAAGCCACCTGATTGGGTGGCTTCTTTAGGGAGATTATTATGAAAAAGAAAAGTTTAGGATTTCATTAAATAAAGGGTACTCAATGAAAATCGAAATCAGACTAGGCAGATAGACGCAAGCATAACTATAGTTAGCTAAGTCGACTCTAACGAAGGTTGATGAGATTTTCGAAGAGTATTAGGAGGTCTTTATTTAATGATTATATAATACAAAAGGAGACTTAAAATTCCCTTAATTTTTAAATCAATCACTAACAATTTTCTTTAACAGCTGTTTGACCTGCAATACGTCCAAAAGTAAAGATATCCGTAAGCGAATTTCCTCCTAGACGGTTACCTGCATGGAGTCCACCTGCGACTTCTCCGGCAGCATACAAACCAGGGATAATCTGACCGTTTTCATTCAAAACGTGTGTTGAAGTATCAATCTTGAGTCCACCCATTGTATGGTGAACGGCTGGTTTTCTCGGTGTTGCGTAAAATGGCGCAACCTCACACTTGAGATCAAAACTACCTTTATTAAATTCAGGATCAAAACCTGCATCTACATAGGAATTGTAATTCTTAATCGTTTCCACTAGAACTTGTGGATTCACACCAATCTGAACCGCCAACTCTTCTATCGTATCTGCACGATAGAGAGTGCCTGCTTTGACTTGGGCATCGATTTTTTCTTGGCTAGTATTGTAGGCTGTTTCCTTGATACGTTCATCTGCGATTAGATAGAACAAGCCTCCATTATCAATCGCCGCTTGAGATAGCTTGTCTCGGCTACCGTACTCATCTACAAAGCGCTTCCCTTCAGTATTTACCATGATGAAGTTTGCTGGAGGAACTTGAAGTCCTGAGAAAAGAGCTCCTGTCACTGGATCGGATACTGGCATCATTTGACTAAAGCCCATACCCACTATATCTGCACCTACACTTTGCCCTAAAAGAATACCATCTCCTGTTACAGCTGGTGTATTAGATGTAGCAATATCATCTGCAATTTCAGTCCAGTAGGTATTGTATTTTTGTAGCATCTTTGTATTGGCACCAAATCCTCCAGAAGCTAGAACAACGGCATCTGCATTGACAATGATGGTTTGACCATTTCGACCTTCTGCTCTGACACCCTTGACAGCCCCGTCTTTTACAAGCAATTCTTTAACTGGAGAATCTGTCAAAATCTTGCCACCATGTTCTAGAACATATTTTTGTAGGACAGATATAAAGGTATACCCCATTGGTTGAACCGGCTTATGGCCACGACGCCAAAGGGCTCCAACTGGCATTGTCACTTCGCTACGAACAAATTCAACGCCGATGTCTTCCAACCAACGAACAGACTCTAAAGCGCGCTCAGTTAGGACAGATACTAAATCATATTGGCCATGAATTTCATTCCCTTGTAAATCTTTTCGTTTCCCACCGATATAGGTTTGGATACGATAGAGCAAGGTAGAATCGAACAAATAGCTCGGGTCCTGCAAATACTGCTCAACCTCAACTTTCAAGGCTCTAAAGTCCTCTAGATATTCTGGATCAATCGTTGATTCATCTGTCGCAATCAATTCTTGAAGCGTATGTGCCTCACCTGGATGAGCTGCGAAGGTTCCTTGCCATGCTGGATCTGGTGCATTCATTGGACCACCTGCACGAACAGTATTTCCTCCAATTGCAGGAAATTTCTCAACAACAATTGGCTTCTTACCAGCTTGTAAGACTGCAGCCGCTGCAGCTAATCCAGCTCCTCCGCCTCCGACGATGACAACATCTGCCTGATAGGTCTTATCTTCTTTATCTAGGGCAGATGGCGCTTTTGAACGCTTCCGTAAAACATCTGGATTTGCACCGGCTTGTTTGACTGCACGCGCAACTCCATCTAAAACACCATTTGAAGTCACAGAAGCTCCTGACACCGCATCAACATTTAATGTTTGCCCCTCAATGATTTCTGCTGGAATACGGGTAAAGACGACATCTGCGATTCCTGAAGATTCTCCAGAAGAATCGATTTCGATTTTTTCAATACGGTCCTCAGAAACCGTTACATCCATCGGTAATTTACCATTATGGCCTTCAGTTGTAACATGGTAAGTCCCCGGTTCAAAGCGAACTTCTTCAGGAAGGTTTAGTTGGTTTGCAACGGATACAAAGCGAAGGAAGCGATAAAAACAACTATCTAGGAAATCAACGGTTCGCTCATCAATCAAATCTCCATTATCATCAAATGCTCGATGCGCTCGACCAAGTAAAAACTCACTACCTGGCATAACTGTTGCATTTACCCCAGGAGCATCCAAAATCTGACGAAGATGAAGTTGGGCTCGTGAAGAACCTTGAATATCGTAAGAAGCTCCGACAATCATTGTCGGCTTTCCGTCTAGCGGATGAATGTTAAAAGACAACCACTCGAGCAAGCTATTCAAACTTGATGGAATCGTATGATTGTGCTCGGGTGTCGAGATAATGACACCATCAGCTTTTGAAATAGCTTGATTAAACTTCTGAATAATAGGTGTATCTGTTTGATCATCTGTTTCATTGAACATTGGTACATCTGTTATCTCTAAAATCTCAATATCCGCTTTCTGAGCAAAATGTCTTTTCATAAATTGCAAGAGGTTGCGATTATAGGATTTTTTTGCATTAGTCCCAACAATAGCTACTAATTTCATGGATTGTTCTCCTTTCTTGAAATACTTATGCTTTCAACCATTCTTCCCAAATGAAAGATTTCTTACGATTTGTATCTTCTGGTTTGACCAAAGCCTTTGTTAATTCAACAAAGTTTTGAAACTCTGAAAAATGTTCTTCTAGTTCTGCAACCTTTTCAGGATTGTTCAAATGACACTCATCATCCAGGACTTGCTCAGAATGACCTAGAAAGAACTCTGTACCCGGCATAACTCTCGCTTTAAGCTCCGGCGCATCTAAAATCTGACGTAAATGTGCCTGCGCTCTAGATGTTCCCAGCAAACCGAGAGAAGCACCAACAATCATCGTCGGTTTATTGATTAAGGCACGACTGGTATAAGCAATCCACTCCAAAGCAGAGGCCAAAGGTGCTGGTATCGTGTGGTCGTACTCAGGTGTTGAAATAATCATACCATCTGCGGCAAGAATTTTTTCTGAAAAAGCTTGAACTTCAGCTGGCGCTAGCTTGTCCTCAGGTTCGTTAAAGGCTGGCAATTGTTTGATTTCCAATACCTCAATGTCGGCTTTATCCGAAAAGTGCTTTTGCATAAATTTCAAGAGTTTCCGATTGGTTGAGCGATCTGAATTGGTTCCAACGATAGCAACTAGTTTCATCTTGGTACCCCTTTCATTTATTTAATCTACTTTCATTATACTACTTTAGAAAATCTTGTAAATCCTTGATAATAAAGACCGTGTTATTCTATCAGATTATCGTACTTTAGTACAAGTTCGTGAAAAAATTAACAAAATATCTTCATAAACTATTGACCGGTTTCCTTAACTATGATATAGTCTTGGTGAAAAAATATACATTTAAGGAGGATGTTTTTATGAAAGAGACATTCAATCGTTGGAGGATTTTAGTCGCGTCTACAGCCATTCTTCTTTGTACAGGTGCCGTCTATTCCTTTTCTGTTTTTGCCGGACCACTTAGCAGTTCAACAGGCTGGTCCATGTCTGATATTATGTTAGCATTTGCTATCAACTCTGCAATAGGCCCTATCCCCATGATTCTCGGAGGTTATTTAGTTGACAAAGGTTATGTAAAATGGACCATCGCCCTCGGCGCTCTTCTATTTGCTAGCGGATTTTACTTAACCGGCTATGCCAATTCACCAGCCATGCTTTATTTGACCTATGGATTAATGGCCGGGCTTGGTCAAGGTTTTGCCTATTCAGGTGCCCTCTCCAATTCACTTCGCCTCTTCCCTGATAAACGTGGCTTAGCCTCTGGAATTCTGACAGGTGGCATGGGATTTGCCGCAGTCATCGCTTCTCCAGTCGCGAGCAATCTCATTCAAAAACAAGATGCCTTCTTTGCTTTTCGTACAATTGGGCTAGTCTATATTGTTGTTATCATCTGTGCAATTTTCTTTATTAAGGCAGCTCCAAGCGGCTACCAACCAGCAGGCTGGAAAGCTCCTATCCCAACCAAACAAGGACCTACTAATAAAAACTGGAAACAAATGCTACAAAGTCCTCTGTTTTACATTATCATTAGCATGTTCTTTGTTGGCGCCTTTTCTGGTTTGATGATTGCCTCTCAAGCATCACCAATCGGTCAATCAATGTTTGGACTCTCTGCAGGCACTGCAGCTCTCTATGTCTCTCTTTATTCAATCGCAAACTCTAGTGGTCGTTTTATCTGGGGATCACTTTCTGATAAAATCGGCCGTTCAAAGACCTTATTGATTATCTATTCTGTCATTGTCCTAGCTTTATTCTCCCTAACTATCGTCCCTGGTCAACTCGGGTTTACCTTAGGAATTATTGGACTTGGTATCTGCTTTGGCGGTGTTATGGGGGTCTTCCCATCTATCGTCATGGAAAATTACGGTCCTGCAAATCAAGGGGTCAACTACGGTATCGTCTTCACTGGATATTCTTTAGCAGCATTTTTCGCTCCCAAAGTCGCTGTTCAAATGGCAATGGCTAATAATGGAAATTATAGTGTAGCTTTTTATGTTGCTATTGCTTTGGCCTTCATTGGACTTATGCTTACTATTTTTTCAAAGAAAAATAGCATAAAAATCTAGTTATCCGCATAAAAACTGGACTTATCACACTTTA
>CAUSWL010000017.1:0-24777 GCA_963535345.1 uncultured Streptococcus sp. | reverse complement strand
TTGGTGTTTATATGATTCAGTCCAAGAAACTGTTTCAGTATGATACCATGTTTGCGATTATTATTCTGGTGTCGATTATCAGTCTTTTGGGTATGAAACTGGTCGATATCAGTGAAAAATATGTGATTAAATGGAAACGTACTTAAAATAGAGCGTTTTTGAAAAAGAAAAGAGGAAATGAAAATGAAGAAAACATGGAAAGTGTTTTTAACGCTTGTAACAGCTTTTGTAGCTGTCGTGCTGGTGGCCTGTGGCCAAGGAACTGCTTCTAAGGACAACAAAGAAGCAGAAGTTAAGAAGATTGACTTTATCCTAGACTGGACGCCAAATACCAACCACACAGGACTTTATGTGGCTAAGGAGAAAGGCTATTTCAAGGAAGCTGGAGTGGATGTTGACTTGAAATTGCCGCCTGAAGAAAGCTCATCTGACTTGGTAATCAATGGCAAGGCACCATTTGCTATCTATTTCCAAGACTACATGGCTAAGAAATTGGAAAAAGGGGCAGGTATCACTGCCGTAGCAGCGATCGTTGAGCACAATACATCTGGAATCATCTCTCGTAAATCTGATAATGTAACCAGTCCAAAAGACTTGGTTGGCAAGAAATACGGAACCTGGAATGACCCAACGGAGCTTGCTATGTTGAAAACCTTGGTAGAATCACAAGGCGGAGACTTTGAGAAGGTCGAAAAAGTACCAAACAACGACTCAAACTCGATTACACCGATTGCCAATGGCGTCTTTGACACCGCTTGGATTTACTACGGTTGGGATGGTATCCTTGCCAAATCGCAAGGCGTAGATGCTAACTTCATGTACTTGAAAGACTATGTCAAGGAGTTTGACTACTACTCACCCGTTATCATCGCAAACAATGACTATCTAAAAGACAACAAGGAAGAAGCTCGTAAAGTCATCCAAGCCATCAAAAAAGGCTACCAATATGCCATGGAGCATCCAGAAGAGGCTGCAGATATCCTCATCAAGAATGCACCTGAACTCAAGGAAAAACGTGACTTTGTCATCGAATCTCAAAAATACTTGTCAAAAGAATACGCAAGCGACAAGGAAAAATGGGGGCAATTTGATGCAGCTCGCTGGAATGCCTTCTACAAATGGGATAAAGAAAATGGTATCCTTAAAGAAGACTTGACAGACAAAGGCTTCACCAATGAATTTGTGAAATAATGACAGAAATTAGACTAGAACACGTCAGCTATGCCTATGGCGATGAAAAGATTTTAGAAGATATCAACCTGCAGGTGGCTTCGGGTGAAGTGGTTTCTATCCTAGGTCCAAGTGGTGTAGGAAAGACCACCCTCTTTAACCTAATCGCTGGAATTTTAGAAGTCCAGTCTGGGCGAATTGTCCTTGATGGCGAGGAAAATCCCAAGGGGCGCGTGAGTTATATGTTGCAAAAGGATCTCCTCTTGGAGCACAAGACGGTTCTTGGCAATATCATCCTGCCCCTCTTGATTCAAAAGGTGGATAAAGCAGAGGCTATTGCCCGAGCGGATGATATCCTTGCGACCTTCCAGTTGACTGCTGTACGGGACAAGTATCCTCACGAACTCAGCGGAGGGATGCGCCAGCGTGTAGCCTTGCTTCGGACCTACCTTTTCGGGCACAAGCTCTTTCTTCTAGACGAGGCCTTTAGTGCCTTGGATGAAATGACTAAGATGGAGCTCCATGCTTGGTATCTGGAGATTCACAAACAGTTGCAACTGACAACCTTGATCATCACACATAGTATTGAGGAAGCCCTCAATCTCAGTGACCGCATCTATATCCTAAAAAATCGGCCTGGACAGATCGTTTCTGAAGTCAAACTAGATTGGTCTGAAGATGAGGACAAGGAAGTCCAAAAGATTGCCTACAAACGGCAAATATTAGCAGAATTAGGCCTAGATAAGTAGAAAAATAGGGAGTTGGTGAAGATTATCCTTTACCAGCGCCCTTTTTCTTTTAAAAATGAGAAAATTTCGGTATAATAGTCAAAGATAGTCAAGGTTTAAAGAGAGAGGTGGGTTTGTAATGAGATTTAAAAATACATCGGATCATATTGAGGCCTACATCAAGGCGATTTTAGATCAATCTGGAATTGTAGAGTTGCAACGGAGTCAGTTAGCAGATACATTTCAGGTTGTTCCTAGTCAGATTAACTATGTGATCAAGACACGCTTTACGGAAAGTAGAGGCTACTTGGTTGAAAGTAAGCGTGGTGGCGGAGGCTACATTCGTATAGGACGGATTGAGTTTTCTAGTCATCATGAAATGCTCAGAGAGTTGCTTTATTCGATTGGTGAGCGGGTCAGTCAAGAAATTTATGAGGATATTCTACAGCTTTTGGTTGAGCAGGAATTGATGACCAAGCAGGAGATGAATTTGCTAGTATCAGTAGCTTTGGATCGCGTTCTAGGAGAAGAAGCTCCAGTTGTTCGTGCAAATATGCTAAGACAGGTCATACAAGAGGTAGATAGAAAAGGGAAGTAAGATGAACTATTCAAAAGCATTGAATGAATGTATCGAAAGTGCCTACATGGTTGCGAGCCATTTTGGAGCCCGTTATCTAGAGTCTTGGCATTTATTGATTGCCATGTCTAATCACAGTTACAGTGTGGCAGGTGCGACTTTAAACGATTATCCTTATGAAATGGACCGTTTAGAAGAGGTTGCGTTGGAACTGACTGAAACGGACTATAGCCAAGACGAAACCTTTACGGAATTGCCCTTTTCCCATCGTTTGGAGGTCTTCTTTGCAGAAGCAGAGTATGTGGCCTCAGTAGTCCACGCAAAGGTACTAGGGACAGAGCATGTCCTCTATGCAATCTTGCATGATGGCAATGCCTTGGCGACTCGCATCTTGGAGAGAGCAGGCTTTTCTTATGAAGACCAGAAAGATCAGGTTAGAATTGCTGCTCTTCGTCGCAATCTAGAAGAGCGTGCAGGATGGACAAGAGAAGATCTCAAGGCTTTGCGTCAACGTCATCGCACAGTAACTGACAAGCAAAATTCCATGGCCAATATGATGGGCATGCCTCAAGCTCAAAGTGGTGGTCTAGAGGACTACACGCATGACCTGACGGAGCAAGCGCGTTCTGGCAAGTTAGAGCCAGTTATCGGTCGAGACAAGGAAATCTCACGTATGATTCAGATTTTGAGTCGGAAGACCAAGAACAATCCTGTCTTGGTTGGAGATGCGGGTGTCGGGAAAACAGCTTTAGCACTTGGACTTGCTCAGCGTATTGCTAGTGGGAATGTACCAGCTGAAATGGCTAAGATGCGCGTTTTGGAGCTTGATTTGATGAATGTCGTTGCAGGGACACGTTTCCGTGGTGACTTTGAAGAGCGTATGAACAACATCATCAAGGATATCGAGGAGGATGGCAAAGTAATCCTCTTTATCGATGAACTCCACACCATCATGGGTTCTGGTAGCGGTATTGATTCGACTCTGGATGCAGCCAATATCTTGAAGCCAGCCTTAGCTCGTGGAACTCTGAGAACAGTTGGTGCAACCACTCAGGAAGAATACCAAAAACACATCGAAAAAGACGCAGCTCTTTCTCGTCGTTTTGCAAAAGTGACGATTGAAGAGCCAAGTCTAGCTGACAGTATGACCATTTTGCAAGGTTTGAAGGCGACCTATGAGAAACACCATCGTGTGCAAATCACAGATGAAACCGTTGAAACAGCTGTCAAGATGGCGCATCGTTACTTGACCAGTCGTCACTTACCAGACTCTGCTATCGACCTTTTAGATGAAGCAGCAGCAACAGTGCAAAACAAATCCAAGCAAGTGAAAGCAGACGAATCCGACTTGAGTCCAGCTGACAAGGCCTTGATGGATGGCAAGTGGAAACAAGCTGCCCAGTTAATCGCAAAAGAGCAGGAAGTCCCTGTCTATAAAGACTTAGTGACAGAATCTGATATTTTGACCACCTTGAGTCGCTTGTCAGGGATTCCAGTTCAAAAACTGACTCAGACTGATGCTAAGAAGTATCTAAATCTTGAAGCTGAACTACACAAACGTGTCATCGGCCAAGATCAAGCTGTTTCAAGCATTAGCCGTGCGATTCGCCGCAATCAGTCAGGAATTCGTAGTCACAAGCGTCCGATTGGTTCCTTTATGTTCCTAGGGCCGACAGGAGTCGGTAAGACCGAATTGGCAAAGGCTCTGGCAGAAGTCCTCTTTGATGACGAATCAGCCCTTATCCGCTTTGATATGAGTGAGTATATGGAGAAATTTGCGGCTAGCCGTCTCAATGGAGCTCCTCCGGGTTATGTGGGCTACGAAGAAGGTGGGGAGTTGACTGAGAAGGTTCGCAACAAGCCATACTCCGTTCTCCTCTTTGACGAGGTAGAGAAGGCTCACCCAGATATCTTTAATGTCCTCTTGCAGGTTCTGGACGACGGTGTCTTGACAGATAGTAAGGGACGCAAGGTGGACTTTTCAAATACCATTATCATCATGACGTCAAACCTCGGTGCGACAGCCCTTCGTGATGACAAGACTGTCGGATTTGGGGCTAAGGACATTCGTTTTGACCAGAAGAATATGGAAAAACGCATGTTCGAAGAGCTGAAAAAAGCTTATAGACCTGAGTTTATTAACCGTATTGATGAAAAGGTGGTCTTCCATAGTCTGTCTAGCGACCATATGCAGGAAGTAGTGAAGATTATGGTTAAACCTTTAGTGGCAAGTTTGGCTGAAAAAGGTATTGACTTGAAATTACAAGCTTCCGCACTGAAATTGTTGGCAAATCAAGGATATGACCCAGAGATGGGAGCTCGTCCACTTCGCAGAACCCTGCAAACAGAAGTGGAAGACAAGTTGGCAGAACTTCTTCTTAAGGGAGATTTGGTGGCAGGCAGCACACTTAAGATTGGTGTCAAAGCAGGCCAGTTAAAATTTGATATTGCATAAAAATGGAGAATCAGGAGCAATCTTGGTTCTCTTTTTCGCAATGTTTTTATAAAAAATGATAAAAAACTATTGACAAAACAAAAATATAGTTTATAATAAAAACATAGATAATAAAAATATCAAAAATTATAAAAAGGTAATAGGTTTATGAAAAAGAAAACAGCAGTGGTATTTGGAACCTTTGCTCCACTTCATCAAGGTCATATCGATCTGATCCAGCGTGCGAAGCGAAAGTGTGACCAGGTCTGGGTTGTCGTTTCAGGTTATGAGGGAGACCGAGGAGAGCAGGTAGGTTTAACGCTTCAAAAAAGATTCCGCTATATCCGAGAGGCCTTTCGTGATGACGAGTTGACCTTGGTTTGTAAGTTAGATGAAACCAATCTTCCTCGTTACCCTATGGGTTGGCAGGAGTGGTTGGACCAAATGTTAGCGGAGATTTCCTATGATGAAACCCAGCAAGAACTAATTTTCTTTGTGGGAGAAGCAGACTACCAGCAAGAATTATCAAATCGTGGCTTTGAGACTGTCTTGCAAGAAAGAAAGTTTGGTATCTCAGCAACTATGATTCGAGAAAATCCAAGCAAATATTGGAAATATATTGCTCAACCCTTCCGACGTCAGTTTACAAAGAAAGTGTTGATTATGGGAAGTGCTAGCAATGGGAAGACCACTCTGGCTAAGGATTTGGCTAGGTATTACGATGCACCAGTTAGTTTGGAATACGCACGTGAGTACCAGATCAAAAACAATGTCCGCGACGATGAATTGACTCCAAAAGATTACTATTATCTCCTGTTGGGGCAGTATGACCAGACCTCTAAGTTAATTGATAGCAATGCCAATAGGGGACTGGTGATAGCAGACACCAACTCCTTAGTAACCAAGGGCTACTATGATTATTATATGGAGACTGAGGACCAAGGGGATTTATCAGGAGAGACTTTTGATAATCTCTTTGCCTCGATTTTGGCTAAGGAGAACTGGGACTTGATTCTCTTTGTGCAACCTGTCGGTTCCTATGTCAATGACGGATTTAGAGATATGACTATGGCAGAAGACCATATTCGTCATAGTTTTTCCCAGCATTTGGACCAGATGAGAGAGCGATATTTAACCACCATTCCACTAGTTTATCTAGCAGAGGATTATCTAGGAAATTATGAAGCAGCAAAAGTGGCTATTGATGCCATTTACCAAGCAGATTAGGAGAAAATGATGAAAAAATTAACTGAAAAAATCACACAATTTATCGAAAACTTTAAAAATGTCCACGCGGAAGCCCGCAAGATTGGTTTTGCAGGAATCATGAACCTGCTCTGGAAAGATCTCTTTGTCGGTCGTAGCCTCTTCCAGTGGTTGTATCTCATTGTCCTGTCAAGTGTTCCCTTGATCTTGGAATTCACGCAAAATACAGAAAGTCATGACTGGATGAGCTTGTTTGCATCTTGGACTGGGATTGTCTGTGTTATCTTGGTAGCAGAAGGGCGTGTAAGCAATTATCTCTTTGGGGCCATTAACTCTGCTATCTATTTGGTTTTGGCTATGAATGCGACTTTTTATGGCGAAGTTTTGACGACCGTTTACTTCTTTGTCATGCAGCCGATTGGTCTCTATGCTTGGCTGTCCAATCGTATCAATGACCAAGGAAAAGTAGAAGAATCTCATTTTGAAGCTAAGAAATTATCTGTGCTTGACTGGCTCAAGTACTTAGCCTTGACTGCTATCATTTGGATTGGTATGGGCTTGGCTTACCAAAGTATCCATAGTGCTCGCCCTTTCCGTGATAGTGTTACCGATGCGACCAATGGTGTCGGTCAGCTCTTGATGACACGTCTCTACCGTGAGCAATGGATTTTCTGGATTGCAACCAATCTCTTTAGTATCTACCTCTGGTGGGGTGAAAATATCCACATCCAAGGGATGTACTGGGTTTACACACTCAACAGTCTAGTGGGTTGGTACCAATGGACTAAGGCAGTTCGAAAGGAGGCATAAGATGGCAGACATAAAGATTCCAGCCGGGATGACGGAAAAAGAATATTATGAAATCCATGCCAGTCAGGAGGAGTTTTTAGACTGGTACTACAAGCAGGAACTCCCTCAATATGAAAAACCAAGTGTGACAGTGGATATGGTAGCCTACTGCTTTGTCGAAGGAAAGATCAAGCTTCTGCTGATCCGTCGCAAGGCCCACCCTTATCAGAACTGTTTAGCCTTAGTCGGAGGCTTTATGGACAAGGGAGAAGATGCTGCACATGCCTGTCAGCGCGAGGTGAGAGAAGAAGTCAATCTCGATCTACCTTTGGAGAAAATCGAGCAATTGATGACGGTATCGACCCCCAGTCGTGATCCACGGGGCTGGACAGTGACCATTGCCCACTTAGTGTACCTGCCTAGTCGTGCCTTAGACCTCGTTCAGGCAGGTGACGATGCCAAGGATGTCGTTTTTGTAGATGTCGATTTCCAGACAGGCAAATGCTTCCTAGATGGAGTGGAGCTGGAGGAGCAAGCCTTCGCCTTTGACCATTATGCCATTATCCAAGAATCCATCAAACGAATCCAAGGCCGTCTCGACTGGAATCCGACCTTCCTCTATCTGCTGGAGGAGGAGTTCACTGTCTATGAAGGGACTGAACTGGTCAATCTTATCAACCCCGGTCGTCCAATCGTCAGCAATAACTTTCTCGTAAAATACGGAGAATATGTAGAAGAAGTCGGACTCAAACGAGTGCCTAAAAAGAAACCAAGAAAAACCTATCGATTGAAATAAAAAACGAGGTCGGGAAAAGTTCCCGATCTCTTTATTTGCCTTTATTAGTTTGATTTGCTGTTGCGACTGTTTTTATGAATGGCTATTTTTCTTAGAGTTGCTCATGATGCGAATGAATAAATCTTTGTATTTATATTTTAAATAGGTTTCGTGTAAGTACAATAAAGCTATATCTACAATCATAAAAATGGTTATTAAGTAAAATAAATCAAATGTAGTCTGAGCGTAGCGAATTGCAGATTGATAAGACCAGAAAGCTCCCAAAATCAACCAAGGAAGATACTTGTAATATTTGCTTAACATAAGCCTACACCTCCTATATTCTATTTCAATGTTATTATATTCCTTTGCACTTAAAGATGCAAGCGATTACATAAAAACAAATTCAAATTTTTAACAGGAAAATCTTCTGTTTTTCTGTTTTATTACGAATAAAAGAGTAGGAGGAGTAAATGTATCTAAATTATGTGAGATTTTTAAAATAGTTTAGATAAATTGTTGACATATTTAAATTTCAATGTTACAATTATATTACAAAAAGATTTCTTTATATTTCTAAAATATTACAAAGGAGTAGAAAAATGAAAAAGAAAACCTATATTAAATTGATGGCAGCGACTGTATTGACTTCTACCCTATTATTAGGTGCTTGTGGAAATAAAAAGGAGACAACTCAAGCAAGCAGTTCTGCGAAGACAAGTCAATCATCAAGCTCTAAAGCAGCTTCTTCTAACAAAGCAAGCAAGACTCAGAAGTCCTCAAGTTCAGCTGCATCTGAAAAGGCCAAGGCATCTACTGATCAGTCTGCAGCAACTGCAACACCATCACAAGCGGCACCTGCACCAGAGCAAAGACAAGGTCAAGAAGTGGCTAATCAACAGGCAGCTAGTCAACAAACTCCTGCTCAGACTCCTTCAACTCAACAGGCTCCTCAAGCCCAGTCTAACCAATCAAGCTATGATCCTACAACTGACCGCAAACTTCAAGATAAGCAAGCAGAGCAAAATAAACGCTATAAGGGTGTTTTAACCATGGTAGATGGTGATTTCTCAGCTGCAGCGGGCAATTGGAAGGGAGCAAGTGGCGAAACCATTACAGTTTCATCAGGTGGTCAATTTACAGTAGAATCTGCTGATGGAAAGAAAGAAAATTACTCTATCAAAGGTTATTCTTATACTCTTGATGATGGTAAGTATAATGCCAAAATTGGTGGGGGAAAAATCATCCAAATTACAACAGGAGCGGATGGTAAGGTTTCTAGTGTTGCTTTGAATCAATAATAATCCTCAGTATTTAAATTTTTACAATCAAAAACCCGTAACCTTTAAGAGAGTTACGGGTTTTAAACTATTAAGCCTTATCCAACTGCAAGAGAGCCTCAATCTCTGCCAGAGTGCTAGCTTGTGAAATGGCTCCACGGAGTTTGGCAGCGCCAGATGTTCCACGGAGGTAGTGAGGAGCGAGGCCACGGAATTCACGAACTGCTACGTTTTCTCCTTTGAGGTTAATCAAGCGTTTCAAGTGTTCGTAGGCGATTTTCATCTTGTCTTCAAATGTCAAGTCAGGGAGAATTTCTCCTGTTTCAAAGTAGTGGTTGATTTGGTTGAAGAGGTAGGGATTTCCCATAGCAGCGCGACCAATCATGACAGCGTCAGCCCCGACTTCTTCGATACGCTGTTTAGCTTCTTGGACCGTACGGATATCACCGTTGGCGATAAATGGAATCTTGGTCAGAGCTTGAGCAACCTTGTGAAGAGTCTCAAGGTCTGCGTGACCTGTGTACATCTGTTCGCGGGTACGGCCATGCATGGCAAGGGCAGACACACCTGCAGCCTCAGCTGCGAGAGCATTCTCCACGGCTAGGGATGGATCAGACCAGCCGGTGCGCATTTTGACAGTGAGGGGGATATCAAGGACAGATTGGACCTTGTTGATAATAGAGTAGATCTTGTCTGGGTCCTTGAGCCACATAGCGCCAGCCTCGTTCTTCACGATTTTGTTAACTGGGCAGCCCATGTTGATATCGACGATATCGGTCTTGGTGTTTTCTTGGATGAATTCTGCTGCGCGTGCGAGGCTGTCTTCATCACTACCAAAAAGTTGGATAGAAACCGGGTTTTCTCCTTCATCGATATGAAGCATGTGTAGAGTTTTTTCGTTGTTGTATTGGATTCCTTTGTCAGAGACCATTTCCATGACAACGAGTCCAGCCCCGAGCTCTTTTGCGATGGTACGAAAGGCTGAGTTGGTCACGCCAGCCATGGGCGCTAAAACAGTACGATTGGGAATCTCAACATTGCCAATCATAAAGGGTGTATTAAGATTTGTCACGAATGAGTTCCTCCAGGTCGTTTTCATCAAAGTTATAAGTTGTTTGGCAGAATTGACAAGTGATTTCTGCCCCGTGGTCTTCCTCTTTCATTTCTTCAAGGTCTGAGCTTGGAAGGCTGGCAAGAGCGTTCATAAAACGATCTTTGCTGCAGTCACATTGGAAACGGATTTCTTCTTCAGATAGACGTTTGTAGGATTCGTCACCGTAGATAGCTTTGAGGAGTGATTCGATATGGTCGTCGCTTTCCAGAAGTGTTGAGATGGCTGGCATTTCTTGGATGCGTTTCTCAAAGCGAGCAATTTCCTCTTCCTTGGCTCCTGGCAAAACTTGGAGAAGAAAACCACCTGCAACTTCGACCTTGTCGTCTTTGTCTAAAAGAACATTGAGGCCAACTGCTGAAGGCGTTTGTTGACTTTCTGTAAGATAGAAAGCTAGATCTTCACCGATTTCTCCAGAGATAAGAGGCGTCATGGAATTATAGGGATTTCCAGTGCCATAGTCTGTAATCACTAGAAATTGACCGTTTCCGACAAAAGGTCCAACGAGGACTTCTCCAGTTGCAGTCTTTTTGATGTCAACACCTGGATTTTGAACGTAGCCTTTGACGTTTCCCTTGGTATCTGCGACCGTGATGATGGCACCGAGAGAGCTTGTTCCAAGAACTTTAACTGTTAGTTTGGTATTTCCTTTTTCATTGGCTGCGAGAATTTGGCTAGCGATAAGGGTGCGACCAAGTGCGACAGTTGAACTGGCTTGAGTTTGATGTTTTTCTTGAGCAGTGCGGACGGTTTCAGTGCTATCAAGGACAAAAGCACGAAAGGCTCCGCTTTCTGATATTGTTTTAATAATTTTATCCATAGCTACTATTTTAGCATAAAAATGCCCAAAGGGGGAGCCGTGTGTTTGCTGATTTTCAGGATAATGGACTAGGAAATCAGCATGAAAATAAAAAGAGAAACAGATTATTTCAGCATTTGTAAGATTTATGCTATGCTTAAGGTAGAAAATGAAAGGGGTAACAAATGTATTTAGGAGACTTGATGGAAAAGGCTGAATCTGGCCAATTTTCAATCCTTTCCTTTCTATTACAAGAGTCTCAGACGACCTTCAAGGCTGTAATGGAGGAAACAGGATTTTCAAAAGCAACCCTAACTAAATATGTCACCCTGCTCAATGATAAGGCTTTGGACAGTGGTTTAGAGCTGAACATCTCCTTAGAAGATGAAAATTTGCGTCTGTCAATCGGTGCAGCTACCAAGGGGAGAGATATCCGGAGCTTGTTTTTGGAGAATGCTGTTAAATACCAGATTTTGGTCTATCTTCTCTACCACCAACAGTTTTTAGCCCATCAGCTGGCTCAAGAATTGATGATTAGCGAGGCTACGCTTGGCCGCCACTTGGCTAGTTTAAATCAGATTTTGTCAGAATTTGATTTATCCATCCAAAATGGACGTTGGCGAGGTCCAGAGCATCAGATTCGCTATTTCTATTTCTGTCTTTTCCGCAAGGTTTGGTCGAGTCAGGAATGGGAAGGCCACATGCAGAAGCCAGAGAGAAAGCAGGATATTGCTACTCTAGAAGAAATCTGCGGTGCAAGTTTGTCCTCGGGCCAGAAGTTAGACTTGGTTCTTTGGGCTCATATCAGTCAACAGCGTCTTCGGGTCAATGCCTGTCAGTTTCAAGTCATAGAAGAGAAAATGCGAGGGTATTTTGACAATATTTTCTATCTTCGTTTGCTGAGAAAGGCTCCGTCCTTTTTTGCTGGGCAACACCTTCCTCTCGGAACTGAGGATGGAGAGATGATGATATTCTTCTCATTTCTCCTATCTCATCGTATTCTTCCTCTTCATACTATGGAGTATATTCTTGGTTTTGGAGGGCAGTTGGCAGATTTGCTGACGCAATTGATTCAAGAAATGAAGAAGGAGGAACTATTGGGGGACTATACAGAGGACCATGTCACCTATGAACTCAGTCAGCTTTGTGCTCAAGTCTATCTCTATAAGGGCTATATTTTACAGGATCGCTACAAGTACCAGTTAGAGAATCGTCATCCTTATTTGTTGATGGAACATGATTTTAGGGGGACGGCAGAGGAGATTTTTCATGCTCTACCTGCCTTTCAGCAGGGGACGGATTTGGATAAGAAAATTCTCTGGGAATGGCTCCAGTTGATAGAGTATATGGCTGAAAATGGTGGCCAGCATATGCGGATTGGTCTGGATTTGACATCTGGTTTTCTTGTCTTTTCAAGGATGGCAGCCATTTTGAAACGGTATTTGGAATACAATCGTTTTATTACCATTGAAGCCTATGATTGTACTCGGCATTATGATTTGCTGGTTACCAATAACCCGATTCATAAGAAGGAACAGACACCAGTCTATTATTTAAAAAACGACTTGGATTTGGAAGATTTGGCAGGGATTCGTCAGTTATTATTCACTTAAAAGGCTTGGTTGTTCCAGGTCTTTTTTGTGAAATTTACACAATCTCCTCACATTTTTTTAAAAATTAAAAAAAGTTGATGAACAAGAAAGCGCTTTATTTTGTATACTAGTTACTGTAAAGAGGAAACATCCTCAAGATCTTTATCAGGAGGACAGCACATGTCACAAGAAAAATACATCATGGCCATTGACCAGGGGACTACAAGCTCTCGTGCCATTATTTTCAACAAAAAAGGAGAAAAAGTTAGCTCGAGTCAAAAAGAGTTTACCCAGATTTTCCCTCAGGCAGGTTGGGTAGAGCACAATGCCAATGAAATTTGGAACTCTGTTCAGTCAGTTATTGCGGGTGCTTTCATCGAAAGTGGTGTCAAGCCAAATCAAATCGAAGCAATCGGGATTACCAACCAGCGTGAAACAACTGTTGTCTGGGATAAGAAAACAGGGCTTCCTATCTACAACGCAATCGTTTGGCAGTCTCGCCAAACAGCCCCTTTAGCTGAGCAACTAAAAAACCAAGGTTATGTGGAAAAATTCCATGAAAAGACTGGTTTGATCATCGATGCTTACTTCTCTGCTACCAAGGTTCGTTGGATTTTGGACCATGTAGAAGGCGCTCAAGAGCGAGCTGAAAAAGGGGAATTGCTCTTTGGTACCATCGATACTTGGTTGGTTTGGAAATTGACTGACGGTGCGGCTCACGTGACGGACTACTCAAATGCAGCCCGTACCATGCTTTATAACATTAAAGAACTCAAATGGGATGATGAGATTTTGGAAATTCTCAACATTCCTAAGGCTATGCTTCCAGAAGTTCGTTCTAACTCTGAAATTTACGGTAAAACAGCTCCATTCCACTTCTATGGTGGAGAAGTTCCAATCTCAGGTATGGCTGGTGACCAACAGGCAGCCCTCTTTGGACAGTTGGCCTTTGAACCTGGTATGGTTAAAAATACTTATGGAACAGGCTCTTTCATCATCATGAATACTGGTGAAGAAATGCAGTTGTCTGAAAATAACCTCTTAACAACCATTGGTTACGGAATCAACGGCAAGATTTACTATGCCTTGGAAGGTTCTATCTTCATCGCAGGAAGCGCCATTCAGTGGCTTCGTGACGGTCTTCGCATGGTTGAAAATTCACCAGAATCTGAAAAATACGCTCGTGATTCTCACAACAATGATGAAGTTTATGTCGTTCCAGCCTTTACAGGTCTAGGTGCTCCATACTGGAACCAAAACGCTCGAGGATCTGTCTTTGGCTTGACTCGTGGAACAACTAAAGAAGACTTTATCAAGGCGACTTTGCAATCTATCGCTTATCAAGTACGTGACATCATCGACACCATGCAAGTGGATGCTCAGACAGCTATCCAAGTCTTGAAGGTAGATGGTGGTGCAGCCATGAACAACTTCCTCATGCAGTTCCAGGCTGACATTTTGGGAATCGATATTGCCCGTGCTAAAAACTTGGAAACAACTGCCCTAGGTGCAGCCTTCCTAGCTGGTTTGGCAGTGGGTTACTGGAAGGACTTGGACGAGTTGAAGCTCTTGAACGAGACAGGAGAACTCTTTGAGCCATCCATGAACGAATCGCGCAAGGAGCAACTTTATAAGGGTTGGAAGAAGGCTGTGAAAGCAACGCAAGTCTTTGCGGAAATCGACGACTAATACTGTTTCTTGATGCAATGATCAGCTTAAGAATGAAACGACTCAGTTAGAAAGTGTGTAAATATGGAATTTTCAAAGAAAACACGTGAATTGTCAATTAAAAAAATGCAGGAACGCACCTTAGATCTCTTGATTATTGGTGGAGGGATTACAGGAGCTGGTGTAGCTTTGCAGGCAGCAGCCAGTGGTCTTGATACTGGTTTGATTGAAATGCAGGACTTCGCAGAAGGAACATCTAGCCGTTCTACCAAACTGGTCCATGGTGGCCTTCGTTACCTTAAGCAATTCGACGTAGAGGTGGTCTCAGATACAGTTTCTGAGCGCGCGGTGGTTCAACAAATCGCTCCACACATTCCAAAACCAGATCCAATGCTCTTGCCAGTTTACGATGAGGATGGAGCGACCTTTAGCCTCTTCCGTCTCAAAGTAGCCATGGACTTGTATGACCTTTTGGCAGGTGTTAGCAATACGCCAGCTGCTAACAAGGTCTTGAGCAAGGAAGAAGTCTTGGAACGCCAGCCAAACTTGAAGAAAGAAGGCTTGGTAGGAGGTGGGGTTTACCTTGACTTCCGTAACAATGATGCGCGTCTCGTGATTGAAAACATTAAACGTGCCAACCAAGACGGTGCCCTCATTGCTAACCACGTGAAGGCAGAAGGCTTCCTCTTTGACGAAAGTGGCAAGATTACAGGTGTCGTAGCTCGTGATTTGTTGACAGACCAAGTCTTTGAAATCAAGGCTCGTCTGGTTATCAACACGACAGGTCCTTGGAGCGATAAGGTACGTAATTTGTCTAATAAGGGAACCCAATTCTCACAAATGCGTCCAACTAAGGGAGTTCACTTGGTAGTGGATTCAAGCAAGATCAAGGTTTCACAGCCAGTTTACTTTGATACAGGTTTGGGTGATGGCCGTATGGTCTTTGTTCTCCCACGTGAAAACAAGACTTACTTCGGTACAACAGATACAGACTACACAGGTGATTTAGAACATCCAAAAGTAACTCAAGAAGATGTTGATTACCTACTTGGTATTGTAAACAACCGCTTCCCAGAAGCCAACATTACTGTTGCTGACATTGAAAGTAGCTGGGCAGGTCTTCGTCCATTGATCGCAGGCAATAGCGCTTCTGACTACAATGGAGGAAATAACGGAACCATCAGTGATGAAAGCTTTAACAACTTGATTGCGACTGTTGAGTCTTACCTCTCTAAAGAAAAAACGCGTGAAGATGTAGAGGCTGCTGTTAGCAAGCTTGAAAGCAGTACCTCTGAGAAACATTTGGACCCATCTGCAGTTTCTCGTGGTTCGAGCTTGGACCGAGATGATAATGGTCTCTTGACCCTTGCTGGTGGTAAAATCACAGACTACCGTAAGATGGCTGAAGGAGCTATGGAGCGCGTGGTTGACATCCTCAAAGCAGAATTTGACCGTAGCTTTAAACTGATCAACTCGAAGACTTATCCTGTTTCAGGTGGAGAATTGAACCCAGCAAATGTGGACTCAGAAATTGAAGCCTTTGCTCAACTTGGAGTGTCACGTGGTTTGGATAGCAAGGAAGCCCAGTATCTCGCAAATCTCTACGGTTCAAATGCACCGAAAGTCTTTGCCCTTGCTCACAGCTTGGAACAAGCGCCAGGACTCAGCTTGGCAGATACCTTGTCCCTTCACTATGCAATGCGCAATGAGTTGGCTCTGAGCCCAGTTGACTTCCTCCTTCGTCGTACCAACCACATGCTCTTTATGCGTGATAGTTTAGATAGCATCGTTGAGCCAGTTCTGGATGAAATGGGACGATTCTATGATTGGACCGAAGAAGAAAAAGCAGCCTACCGTGCGGATGTTGAAGCAGCTCTTGCTCAAAACGATTTGGCAGAACTAAAAAATTAAAAAAGGAAAAGAGGTGGAGGGCAGCATTCCTTGTCGCCCACCCCTTCTTTTAAATGGAGACAAAGATATGATGAAAGAATTATTTGGAGAATTTTTGGGGACTTTAATCCTTATCCTCCTAGGAAATGGTGTTGTAGCAGGTGTGGTTCTTCCCAAAACCAAGAGTAACAATTCAGGGTGGATCGTCATCACGATGGGATGGGGAATTGCTGTAGCCGTTGCGGCCTTTGTATCTGGCACGCTCAGCCCAGCCCACTTAAATCCAGCTGTGACATTTGCGATGGCCTTAAAAGGAACGCTCTCTTGGGGTTCTGTTTTCCCTTATATTCTAGCCCAATTCGCAGGAGCGATGGTGGCTCAGATTTTGGTTTGGTTGCAATTCAAACCACACTATGAGGCGGAAGAAAATGCAGGAAATATTCTAGCAACTTTCAGCACTGGACCAGCTATCAAAGATACTGTGTCAAACTTGATTAGTGAAATCCTTGGGACTTTTGTCTTGGTATTGACAATCTTTGCTTTGGGTCTCTATGACCTTCAAGCAGGGCTAGGAACCTTTGCAGTGGGAACCTTGATTGTCGGTATCTGTCTTTCACTAGGTGGGACAACTGGTTGTGCCTTGAACCCAGCTCGTGACCTCGGTCCTCGCATTATGCATAGCCTTCTTCCAATTCCAAACAAGGGAGATGGGGACTGGTCTTATGCTTGGATTCCTGTTGTAGGACCTATCCTCGGAGCGTCCCTAGCAGTTCTCGTATTTTCACTTTTCTAAGATAAAAGAGTTATTGGCAACAGAGTTTGAGATGGAAATCTCAGGCTCTTTTTTGATGGCCAAAACATTAATATTTTAACTTATCTTAAAATAAGCTAAAACCAATTTTTAAGTTATGGTAAACAGTTGAAAAAAAGGTTGATAAAGTGGTAAAATGTTAGGAAGATAAGATGCTAACAATACATACTGATAGTTAATAGAAACAATATATTAATGGATAGCTTATGAAAAAACAACGAAATTTACATGTATTCTTAGGCCGGACGGCTCTATATTTTGTAATCTTGCTTGGTTTGCTTTATTTTTTTAGTTACCTTGGTCAGAGCCAAGGCACCTTTATTTATAATGAGTTCTAGTTTAAAGGAGAAGAGGAACAGTGTCTAATAAACCGATAAAAGATATGATTGAAATGATTGAGCACTTTGCTCAAACGCAACCAACATATCCTGTCTACAATGTTTTAGGTCAAGAACATACTTATGGTGAACTGAAGGCTGATTCGGATAGTTTGGCTGCAGCTATCGACCAACTAGGCTTGCCTGATAAATCTCCAGTCGTCGTTTTTGGTGGTCAGGAATATGAGATGTTGGCTACCTTTGTAGCGCTAACTAAGTCAGGTCACGCCTATATCCCAATTGATAGCCATTCGGCCTTGGAACGAGTTTCTGCTATCGTAGAAGTTGCAGAGCCAAGCTTGATTATTGCTATCTCAGATTTTCCATTAGAGCAAACTAGCACACCGATGCTGAATTTAAAGCAAGTCCATGAAGCTTTTGCTCAAGCTTCCAGCTACGAGATGACCCATCCAGTCAAGGGAGATGACAACTACTACATCATCTTTACTTCTGGTACGACTGGTAAGCCTAAGGGAGTGCAGATCTCCCATGATAATCTCCTCAGCTTTACCAACTGGATGATTACAGATAAGGAATTTGCGACGCCAAGTCGTCCGCAAATGCTGGCTCAGCCCCCTTATTCTTTTGACCTATCTGTCATGTATTGGGCGCCAACCTTGGCACTGGGTGGCACGCTTTTCGCTCTTCCTTCAGCCATTACTCAGGACTTCAAAAAACTCTTTGCGACAATTTTTTCCTTGCCCATTGCTATCTGGACCTCAACACCGTCCTTTGCAGATATGGCCATGTTGTCAGAAGACTTTAACAGTGAGAAAATGCCTGGCATCACGCATTTCTACTTTGATGGTGAAGAATTGACGGTCAAAACTGCTCAAAAACTACGTGAGCGATTCCCAGATGCCCGTATTATCAATGCTTACGGTCCAACAGAAGCGACAGTAGCCCTGTCAGCAGTTGCCGTGACGGACGAGATGTTGAAGACTCTCAAACGCCTGCCAATCGGCCATACCAAGGCGGATTCTCCGACCTTTGTCATTGATGAGGAAGGTAAGAAAGTTCCAAATGGTGAGCAAGGAGAAATCATCGTTTCTGGGCCAGCTGTTTCAAAAGGCTATATGAATAATCCTGAAAAAACGGCAGAAGCTTTCTTTGAGTTCGAAGGTCTTCCAGCCTACCACACAGGGGATGTAGGAACTATGACAGATGAGGGCTTGCTTCTCTATGGTGGACGCATGGATTTCCAGATTAAGTTTAATGGTTATCGCATTGAGCTGGAAGATGTCTCTCAAAACCTCAACAAGTCTCGCTTTATCGAGTCGGCCGTTGCTGTCCCACGTTATAACAAGGACCACAAGGTACAAAATCTACTGGCCTATGTCATCCTAAAGGACGGTGTCCGCGAGAAGTTTGAACGCGATATCGATATTACCAAGGCTATCAAGGAAGACCTAGCAGATATCATGATGTCTTATATGATGCCGTCTAAGTTTCTTTATCGAGATAGTTTGCCGCTAACGCCTAATGGTAAAATTGATATCAAGGGCTTGATCAATGAGGTAAACAGCCGATGATGGAGCTTTATAAACAGCTACCTCATTTGGAACCTTATGGTGATCTTCAGTACTTTTTATACGTAATTGCTGCGACTTTACCTATCTTTATTGGTCTTTTTTTCAAGAAACGCTTTGCCTTGTATGAGGTGCTTGTTAGTCTCTTCTTTATCGTCACCATGTTGGTCGGTGGAAAGACGAATCAAATAAGCGCTTTGATCCTTTATGTTATCTGGCAAGTACTGCTTGTATCTTTCTACAAAAGGTACAGGAAAAAGCGGGATAGTAAATGGATATTTTACCTGGTTAGCTTTCTATCCCTATTGCCAATCGTCTTTGTGAAAGTATCTCCTGCTATTCATGGACCTCAATCTTTGTTTGGATTTTTAGGGATTTCTTACTTGACCTTTCGTGCAGTTGGGGTTATCGTTGAGTTGAGAGACGGTGTCATCAAGGAATTAACGATCTGGCAATTCTTACGTTTTCTTCTTTTTATGCCGACTTTCTCAAGTGGTCCCATTGATCGTTTCAAACGCTTCAATGAAAATTACGAGACCATTCCTGAGCGGGATGAGCTGATGGATATGCTAGAAGAGGCTGTCAAATATATCATGCTTGGCTTCCTCTACAAGTTTATCTTGGCTCACATTTTAGGAGAGACATTATTGCCTCCGCTGAAAAATTTGGCCTTGCAGACAGGTGGTTTCTTTAACCTCTACGCTTTAGCGGTCATGTACACCTTTGGTCTGGAACTCTTCTTTGACTTTGCGGGCTACTCTATGTTTGCCTTAGCTATTTCAAACTTGATGGGTATTCATAGTCCTATCAACTTTAACAAGCCCTTTTTGTCAAGGGATTTAAAAGAGTTTTGGAATCGCTGGCACATGAGTCTGTCTTTCTGGTTCCGTGACTTTGTCTTTATGCGGATGGTCATGGTGTTGACCAGAAAGAAGGTCTTTAAAAATCGCAATGTGACCTCAAGTGTAGCCTATATTCTCAATATGCTGATTATGGGATTTTGGCATGGTGTGACCTGGTACTATATCGCCTACGGACTTTTCCATGGGATTGGGCTAGTCATCAATAACGCTTGGGTTCGTAAGAAAAAAGCGCTCAATAAAGAACGGAAAAAAGCTGGAAAGGGTTCCTTACCTGAGAATCGCTGGATTCAGTTGCTTGGCATGGTTGTCACCTTCCATGTCGTCATGGTTTCATTCTTAATCTTTTCTGGATTTTTGAATGATTTATGGTTTAAAAAATAAAAGGAAATAAAAAATGGATATCAAATCAGAAGTTATTGAAATTATTGATGAGTTGTTTATGGAAGATGTTTCTGACATGATGGATGAAGATCTTTTTGATGCAGGTGTCTTGGATAGTATGGGAACGGTTGAATTGATTGTGGAGATTGAAAACCGTTTTGACATTCGTGTTCCAGTGACGGAGTTCGGTCGTGATGACTGGAATACGGCTAATAAAATCGTAGAAGGTATTACGGAGTTGAAGAATGCTTAAACGCTTGTGGCTGATCTTCGGGCCTATCTTCATTGCTGGATTTTTGGTTCTTCTACTCATCTTTTTTTATCCAGGTACAACAAGCCATAATCTGACGGAGGAGAAATATTCGGCGGCTTCTGTTAGTGCAGAGAGTTTTAAAGAGAGAAGCCAAAAAGTAAGGGCTCTTACGGATCCAAATATGCGTTTTATTCCTTTTCTAGGGTCCAGTGAATGGATTCGATTTGATAGTGTCCATCCAGCTGTTTTAGCGGAAAAATACCATCGTCCCTATCGTCCTTACTTTCTAGGTCAAGCAGGAGCAGCTTCTCTAAATCAATATTTTGGTCTACAGCAAATTTTGCCAGAAATAGAGAATAAGCAGGCTGTATTTGTGATTTCGCCTCAGTGGTTTACGGAGACAGATTATGAACCCGCAGCGTTTCAGAGATTTTTTAACAGTGACCAATTAACAGCTTTTTTGGGAAATCAATCTGGTGACATTGCTGCAAAGCATGCGGCTATTCGATTGTTAAAGCAGAATCCTAATGTTGCATTAAAAGGCATTGTTCAAAAATTGTCAAAGGGTGAAGAATTATCAGATGTTGATCAGGTTGCTATTGATATTTTTGCGCGATTCAACGAAAAACAATCCGCTCTCTTTGGACAATTCTCCATTCGAGGACAACTCAAGTACAAGGAACACGTGGAGAACTATTTAAAAGATCTTCCGGATCAATTTTCTTATGATGAGTTAGAAAAAATTGTTCGTAAGGACGCAGAAGCAAATACGACAAATAACGATATGGGGATGGAAAATCATTTCTATACGAGAGAGATTCAAAAGGATTTAAAAAAATGGGAAGGATATCAAAAAAATTACAACTTCCTCAAGTCCTCTGAGTACAATGATTTGCAGCTGGTCCTCAATCAATTTGCTAAGTCGAATGTCAATGTGCTCTTTGTCATTCAGCCGGTTAACAAGAAGTGGATGGAGTACACAGGGCTCAGCGAAGAGATGTATCAACATGCAGTGGAGAAAATTCGTTACCAATTAGAAAGTCAGGGTTTTACCAATATTGCTGATTTTTCAAAAAATGGAGGGGACCCTTATTTTGTTAAGGACACCATTCATCTAGGATGGTTAGGTTGGCTGGCTTTTGATAAGGTTGTCAATCCTTTCTTGACGGATCCGAAACCAGCTCCAGACTACAAGATGAATGACCGCTTCTTTAGCAAGGACTGGGCGACCTATGATGGGAACATCAAAGATTTCAAATAAAATGGTCTAAAAGTTTGGGATTTAAACCCAAGCTTTTTTGTTTAAATGGCGAATATTTAAGATGAAAATAGGTCAAAAGTTTCAAAATTTTTAGAAATAGCGTATAATATAAAAGAGAAAAAGAAAAGAAAGGGATTTTAAAATGAACAAACGTTCTTTGTTACCTGTCTTATCGACAGCCCTGTTAGCTCCAGCCTTCTTAGCTGGACAAGTCTATGCTGAAGAAGCAACAACTCCTGCAGAAAGTTCAGCTGTTGTAGCGACTCCAGCTACGTCGGCGACTCCAGCTCCTGTTGAGAGCCCTGCGGTACCGGAAACTTCGGCAACTTCAGAAGCGGTTGTACCTGCAGAAACTCCGTCAGCTCCTGCTGAATCTACCAAAAGCGAAGAAAAGGACACCGTTATCTTACACACCAATGATGTCCATGGTCGTATTGTAGAGGAAAAGGGAGTAATTGGAGATGCCAAGTTAGCGACTGTCATTGAACAGGAGCGTGCGAAGTCAAATCAAAATACTCTGGTAGTTGATGCGGGAGACGCTTTTCAAGGTTTGCCGATTTCCAACTCTACTAAGGGTGAAGCGCGTGCTGAAATTCTTAATCAGATGCAGTATGATGCCATGGCAGTAGGAAACCATGAGTTTGACTTTGGTCTTGATGAAGTTAAAAAATACAAGGAAATCTTGAAATTCCCATTACTTAGCTCAAATACCTATGTCAATGGAGCTCGTCTTTTTGAAGCTTCTACAATCGTTGATAAAGATAAGACTGTGGAAGGTGATGAATTTGTTGTAATCGGTGTGACAACACCTGAAACTGCTACAAAAACCCACCCTAAAAACATTAAAGGGGTAACTTTTACAGATCCAATCTCTGAAGTCAATAAGGTCATCGAAGAAGTTCAAGCCAAGGCTCGTGCAGAAGGTAAGGACTACAAACACTATGTTGTGCTGGCTCACTTGGGTGTGGATACCACAACTCCAGTCGAGTGGCGTGGTTCAACCTTGGCAGAAGCTCTATCTAAAAATCCTCGTCTCAAAGGCAAACGTGTGACAGTTATTGATGGGCATTCTCATACAGTAGCTTCCACAACTTATGGCGATAATGTTACCTATAATCAAACAGGAAGTTACCTTCATAATGTTGGGAAAGTTATCTACAAATCACGTCAGCTTTTGGGCAATCCAACTCAGATTCCGGCTGCTGATGCTAAAAAATTACCAGCCAATCCAACAGTTGAAAAACTAGTCAAAGACATTAAACAAAAATACGATGCTGAAAATGCAGTTGAGATTGTTTCAAACAGCCCTGTAGAACTAAACGGTGATCGTGAAAATGTTCGGGTCCGTGAAACCAACCTCGGAAACGTCGTGGCAGACTCTCTCTATCAGTATGGTCAAACAGGATTTAGCCATCCGACAGACATCGCTGTGACAAATGGTGGTGGCTTGCGTGAAACCATTGCAAAAGGCAAACCAATCACTAAAGGAAATGTCATTGCCGTTCTTCCATTTGGGAATACCATTTCACAAATCCAAGTGACGGGGCAACAAGTTTTGGATATGTTTGAAAAGTCACTCGGATCTATCTTGCAGGTCGATAAGGATGGCAGGAAGGTCTTGGATGAGAACGGGCAACCATTGTTAGAGCCAAGTGGTGGTTTCTTGCAAGTTTCGGGTGTGAAGGTCTACTATGATACTAATCTACCATCAGGCAAACGTGTCTTGGCCATCCAGGTCAAAAACCGCACGACTGGTCGTTATGATCTTCTAGACCTCGCAAAAACCTACTATCTTGCAACCAATGATTTCCTAGCTGCAGGTGGCGATGGCTACACGATGTTAGGTGGTGCGCGAGAAGAAGGTCCTTCTATGGATGCAGCCTTTGAAGAGTATCTGAAAACAGCTGATTTGACCCAGTATGAAAAGATCAATCCGAACTCACGGACGATTTCTGTTGATTCTAAAAACTTTAGTCTACCAGTAGAAACGCCTCAAACGAATGCAGCTGCTAGCGATGCGACTACGAATGTGCCATTGACTTATGAGGTGGCAGGTCAATTTAGCAAGAAGGCAGTTGTCTCAGAAAAGGCCCTCCCAAATACAGGAAGTGAACAGTCCATCTTCTTGCTCTTGATGGGAATGGTAGCTGGTTTGGCAGGTATCTTATCGAGTCGAAAACCAAAGCAAAAATAGGTTAAATTTTACATCTAGAAGAGTCTAGGGAAACGTTTTTACGCCTTTTTCCCTTGACTCTTTTTTGGTTTATGATATAATTAACCAGTAAAGAATCGGTGGCTATCTATGTTTTTTACGAAAAGATAGCTTGGGAAGGAGTAACACATGAGACAGCTTGCACAGGAAATCGACAATTTTTTAAACGAGGTGATCTTGAGATCTGAGAACCAGCATGAAATTCTGATTGGGCATTGCACGAGTGACGTTGCCTTGACCAATACTCAGGAACACATCCTCATGCTCTTGTCAGAAGAATCCCTAACCAACTCGGAGTTGGCCCGTCGCCTTAATGTCAGTCAGGCGGCAGTGACCAAGGCTATCAAGTCTTTGGTCAAAGAGGGCATGTTAGAGACATCCAGAGATCCAAAGGATGCGCGTGTGATTTTTTATCAACTGACAGAACTAGCTCGACCAGTGGCAGAGGAACACCACCATCATCATGAACACACGCTCTTAGCCTATGAACAAGTAGCAAATCAGTTTACTCCAAATGAACAAGAAGTTATCCAGCGGTTTTTAACTGCTTTAGTAGGAGAAATCAAATAATGCGGTATATTACAGTAGAGGACTTGTCTTTCTATTATGACAAGGAACCTGTCCTCGAGCACATCAACTATAGTGTTGATAGTGGGGAGTTTGTCACCCTGACTGGTGAAAATGGGGCTGCCAAGACGACGCTTATCAAGGCGAGCCTAGGCATCTTGCAGCCAAGATTTGGCAAGGTAACCATTTCAAAGACAAATACTCATGGGAAAAAGCTAAGGATCGCTTATCTTCCCCAGCAGATAGCTAGTTTTAATGCTGGTTTTCCAAGTACAGTTTATGAATTTGTCAAGTCGGGTCGCT
Organism: uncultured Streptococcus sp.; assembly: GCA_963535345.1. GTDB lineage: Bacteria > Bacillota > Bacilli > Lactobacillales > Streptococcaceae > Streptococcus. Next base: position 201 of record CAUSWL010000017.1, on the reverse strand, counting down.
ATCCGCGAAAGGGCTGGTTCCGTCGCTTGAATGCCCATGATGAGGAGCATATCAAGGCTAGTCTAGATTCAGTTGGTATGTGGGAACACCGTGACAAACGAATTGGTTCCCTCTCGGGAGGGCAAAAGCAACGGGCAGTGATTGCTCGGATGTTTGCTTCTGACCCAGATATCTTTGTCCTGGATGAGCCGACAACAGGGA
>CAUSWL010000016.1:0-24844 GCA_963535345.1 uncultured Streptococcus sp. | reverse complement strand
AAGGAAGTTCCTGTCACAAACGATGTTCTCGAGGCTATTAAAGAATGCCCCACTCGTGCTCTCTTAAAAGATTAAGAGGGCTTTTTATTTGTTTGCATAATACATCTCGTAGTAATCCACATGGATGAAATTGTCCGTCAGGATTACTTCTCCCTTAAAATAAGGATTTAAGGCAAGTGCATTGATAAAGTATTTTTTCGGCCATTTACGCATACAGAATGTTCGACTGCGCGATCCATCATTAAATATGAGCTTGATCGATTTCTTATTTACTTCGACCTTTTCGATCGTGTCAATCTTTACCTTGATTGGAGTAAAAGGATTAGCTGTAATAATCCGCAAGATCCCATCCTCATAGATCGTGAAGTAACGATGGACCCCAATCGCAAGCAAGACCATAAATAAAAAGAACGAAAACAAAACTAGCGTTGGCACACTAGAGCTCTCATACATCAAGGCCAGTCCAATAAAGACTGGAATCACTGCAATGGACCAATAAGTCACAAGAATAGATAAGTCCGGTTGCCAATGATAATGGACCTTTCCAAATATCTTAATCATGAGCGTACCCCCATCTAATAGTTTAGCATAAAAAACAAAAAAAAGGGAGCCAGACAGCCAAAATCACAAAGATTTTTACCTGCTTGCTCTCCTTTTAATTGGATTTATCAGTTGGAACTTTAAAGAAGTCTTTAGAAAGGTAACCTTTCCCACTAATCAAGTCGTATTCAACCATTTTTAAATCCTCTGCAATTTCTTGTGCTTCTCCTTCTAAGGCCTTTTTATCGACACTTGCTTTTTTCAATACTTCTGTCAATAAAGCATAGTAAGGCGAAACTTTTGAATTAGTCTGTTCAAAGACCATAGCAGAGAAATCACTTGAATTGACCAAAGGATAATTCAATTTCGGTGCATCAAAATTACTCCAAATGAAGTAGTCTGTCTGATACTGACTCTCCGGATTATTCTTAAAGGCGGACTCAGGATAAAGACCTGGCAAATGATCCCCATAAAATACCACTGTAATCTTCTTATCTATTTTAGAAAGACTTTCCAGGAAGGATTGGGTGGCGGTGTCGGTAAAGGTTAAAAGACGTGAATAATTCGTTAACTTGGTATTTTCATCATCTGAAAAACCATTGCCTGTTGCTGTTAAGTCTGAAGGTTCTCCTGCTATAAATGGGGAGTGATTTTGAATCGTAATGACAGAAAAGAATTGATTCTTTTTAGCATCCATCTCTTTTAATACTGCCTTATACGTAGATTCATCGCTTATATGTACTTCTTGATAACCTAAATCATAATTCTTTTTATCATCAATGCTTATAAATTTATTGAATTTCAATCTATTGTAAATCACATTTCTAGAATAATTAATTGGAGATTCGAAATGAATAACTTCTTTATTATTAAATGAATCACTAACTGAAATTAGTCTTCTCATTTTAGGAGCAACCTCTGAGTATAATACAGAAACTGTCGGATTAATATTATAAAAAGGTAACCCTGTCAATGTTTGAAACTCCATATTTGCGGTTCCACCACCATAACCATCTGATTGCATTAATCCACTTGTAACTTTTGTCTTAATTTCTTGAATTTTTGGTATAGGATTTCTAGATAAATTTACCCCTTCAATTCTTGATGGGTCAGCAAAACTCTCACTTAAAACATAAACAATCGTTTGATTATCAATTAACTCATTTCTATTTTTATTGATTTCTAAAGCTACTTGATCATATTTCTTCTCAATTTCTTTGATTTTTTCTTTACTATATCCCTTCGGTTCTATAATTGGATCTGTTGTTATTTGATTCAACCATACATATGACAACGATCGATATCTAGCGTTTATGGAATTTCCTAACCATTTTGTATCTTGGAAATTATTTAACAAAGTAATAATCGGAACGTCATCAATAATTTTTCCATTATCTTTTCTTTTAAAAATAGAATAAACATTAATGGACAATAAGAGCATAAGTCCTAATAAAACAAATCTTAAGATCGTTGCACGAATAATTCTACCTGGATAAATATATCTCCGTCCTATTATATAGATAAACGTAAAAATGACTAAGGAAATACTCACAGTCATTAAAACCGAAGCATCTACAAAACTAAATAAAACAGAAGGTTGAAATACCCAGACCAAATCACTTGGCAAAATTGGTTCCGCACGCATACTAAATTTTATAGCATTCGCAACAATAAACAGAACACCACCAAATAAAATTAATATTGTCGTAAATAAATATCTATTAAGAAATATGTATAGAAAAATAAACAGATAAGATAAGCATAATATCTGAAAGATTACACCTCCAGGAAATATTGAGTATCCAACCAAAGGTTCCCCATGTCCTAGACCCAATTGCATTCCTGTATTAAATAATATTGCAAGACTAATACTTGTAAATACAGCTAGCGAAAAACTAGACCTATTTTTTACTACATCAACTTGTCCTTTTACAAAAAGCAAGCCAACTAAAGTCAGGAAAATACTTAAGAGTAGCAAATAAAATTCTAAAATCCAAAATTGGCTCAAGGAGTACTTTCCTGCTCCTAATTTCTCAAAATTTCCAGATACATACCATGATGTACGATACAAAAAAGAAAGAATTTTAGAATCAGTAAAAATGAACGAACAAACTAGGCTAGAATGCAAGACATATTCGAACAGTTTCCCAATAGGTTCTAATTTTTTTCTATTCGCTTTATTATCATATGATTTTTTGATCTGACCCAAAACATAAGAAATCACTAACAATGATAAAATAAATACTAGAGAATTAAATTGCCAAAAATTATTTTTTTCAAAATGATCAATCTTATAACTAGGATTATTAATATTAAGCGAAATATCAATCGAGTATGATAGTATTAAATAGATTACGTATGAAACTAAAATTTTAAGGAAAAAAATCCATTTTAAAGCGTATTGTGAAATTAGTAAAACCAGAATTAGGAAGGAAATTCCAAACCAAATACCAAACTGATTAACTATGAACAATACAGATCCTGTTGATTTGATCTCTTTAGAAATCAAATTTTGTGTTAAGAAAGTGTTGCTTATAAAAAATAAAAGAAAGAGAGTTATACAGTACTTTTGTGTTCTTGTTATTTTATTATAAATTTTAAAAAGAAAATCTCTAAAATCTAATTTCCTCTTTCTCTTCATTTTTTATCCTTTCTAAAAATTTTTTTATCCCTGCAATTGAGTGTATATTCCGATACTAATTGTTAAAATATTTAAATACACTAACATATATTGCAAACTACATTCAAAATTCGAATCTTCATTTTGAATGGTCATATCTAAAAAACCAAATAATTTTCTAAACCATGATCCACAAAAAAGTGGCAAAAACATCAGAATAAAATAATAATAACGACCTTGTACACCACCTACAGTAATATCACCTTTGTGGTATACCCTAGGATCTCCTGAAATAGCAATTACTATTAATGAGGCAATACCTGCAAGTAAAAGAAGACAGTAATATTTAAAAAATGTTGGCATTTCAATTTTATTTTTTAATGCAATGACAAACATAGCGAAAAAGAAAGTAACTATCGAAATTGCAATTAAAAACGGAGACGATTCTGAAACATATTTCAATGGTTCAGAAACAAAGTCATGAATAATACCGTATGGCGCTAAAAGTAAAGTTCTAATTAATGGTAATGGATGTGTTACAAAATATAATAGTCCTGGTCCTTTGCCTGACAAAGCATTGTCTGAAGCAAACAATTTAATGATTCCAACGTATGTAAAGGAAATGAATAAATTTAAACCAAACAGGATTGAACTGAATTTTCTTACTGATTTATCCTGGTAATACTTATTTGGCAATATTGAAAATAGACTTCCAATTAATACAAACGGAAATTTTGCAAATGAAAATAATAATGTAGAGAATTGAAATGCAAAAGCATATTTTCTATCAATTTTACGTTCACCTGATAGAATATTTGTCAATAAAGCAAGACTAATTAATGTTGCTCCAAAATATAAATAATCATAATGATAACCTGCTATGATGTACAATACTGCAGGAAATGTAGAAAATAAATATATCGCTTCTCTATAAACTTTGCTGATTTTTAATGCAATAAATACTAGAATGGCATATGCTATGACTTCGAAGATTCTTCCCAAATAATAGGAAACAAACACTTTTTTAGAGATTAATCTACCTATATTCCATCCAATTGCACTAGGAATGAAGGCTGGATTATCAAATCCAACTCTTACTCCTTTAATTTTACTTTTCTTATGCTCAACATTGAACCAATAATTTTTATCTTTTTTACTAGGATTTCTTAGTGCATCATATTTAAAAACTGAATTATAATCTTCCAATTTCTCATTAGAATATTTAAAAATAGGACTATCAGAAATACTAATGACGTTTGGTAAATGAGACTCTTCATCTAATCCATATTGAACTGGTTTCACTACTGAAATGACACTACCAAAAATAATTATCAGAAAAAAAGCATTAATTGGCAATTTCTTTTTGTCTTTTGGATCAAAAAGAATAAAATAAATCACAATACTAATAATTAATAGTATAATTTTGAGATTGATAGTAAACTGAAATAAACTAGCCAAAAACACCCTTGAAAATAATACTAAAAATATAGCGATTAAAATATTTCTAATTTTAGTCTTATCAATAACTCCCATATAATTTACTCTACTTTCTTTTTATCATTCTTTTTAGTATATATTTCACAGCTCTTGCAGGACCGATTACGATATACTTCAAGGCTCCTTTGATCCCCCCAATTTGATTAAAGTCCACAAAGGTATGGGGTTGAAGATCTTCACGATTGTTCAATTGCTTATTATCAATAAATGGTGTCAGAACATGTGGGTTTTGAGAGATCCTAAAGTCATATTTTTGGTCCCAAGCAATGTAGATCAACAAACGTTCGATCGCATGCAATATCGAATTTTGAGGTAGAGGTTCAGCTGGAACATCTGCTGCTGTCAAATTCAAATCAAAGAGTGGTTTCAAAGCATCATATTTAAACCAAACAAAGGTCCCATAACTCATGACAAAGGTATTGAGATTTTTGAAGTCAATCGTCTTGGTCGCTCCCATCCGTTCCCAGAGCTTGTTCATCTCTGGCGAAATAAGAGCCTCATTCCAAGCAACCACTATTCGATTGTAACGGAAGAAAGTTGGAATATCTGCGATAGTGATTCCGACTTTTGGATTGGCTTCCATATTGGCTAGGATTTGATCAGCCGGTTTGACCAACATCTCGATCAATTCTTTCCGCCAAGATTCACCTGCCCAGAAATCTGCTTCTTTGGATTTCTTGGTATGGAAATGGCCTACATAGTCATAACGAGAGAGTTGCTCTTTTAAGAGCAACATTGGCAACACATCTCGTCCAATATTTCCAGTCACCACAACCGTCGCATCTTGTGCTCGATTAGAAAGGATTTGTTCAATAGCCTGCTTCTTCTCTTCTACATCTGTCGTAATCCATAAGTCATAAGCGAAATGAAAAGCTTGGAAAGCATCTAGAAATTCTTCCAAGAGGTCCACATAAAAGACATGAAGATGAACCGCAACTTTTTTACCGAACTCTCCAGCTAATTCCTGGTTTTTCAAGTACTTACGAGACAAGAGATAAGGATAGTCCGGACGATCAATCATAGACATGTGGTTGAGGATCAAGTCTAATGGATAGTTCGATACACGCTCCAACTCGTCAAAAATATAAGGCATAATTCCTTCATTATTTGCAATGGTTTTGACTTTGATGAAAGGAACCTTATGATTGAGAATCGCTGTAGGATTATAGTAAGAAAAGTCTGGATAGAGCATTCCTGTGGTGTCTTCATGAATGGTATCAAAGACCGTCTTATAGTGAAAACCAGCATCCAAGAAGTTCGTTGTGACCTTGGTCTCGTAGTTATCGATCACATCCTGAACATTGGTAAAGTCTTGAACTCCCTGCCAAAATTCATGGAAAGTACTTGATTCAATAACCTGTTTTTTAAAGCTGAGATAATAACTCTGAATATGCTCGTTAAAATCCTTGTCTTTCCGGTAATTGGTCATTCCCCAGAAATCAACCTCATCATCATTCTCAAATTTTTGGTAGATTGGTTCTAGATCCCAAAGAGGTCCAAAGCAGGTATCATTCATGAGGGTAACCGAATCAAAATGAGCCAGTTGGTCAAAGCCAACTGTCTTCATTCCATCCCGCCAAGCCGCAAAGTCAAAGCCAATATTTTGGCGCTCTAGAATATCGTCTACCAGATGCTGTGCTACTAAATTAGACTTCACATCTTCTGGTAGTTGACTATTGGAGATAAAGACCACCCGTGAATACAAGGGACGAATGTATTCTAATTGGTAAAGTACATGTCCACTAATAAAATTAAACTTATTATAGTGAACATATAAAAGTAAACGTTGCATATTATTTCCTTATTCTAAAGAATTTCAAGATCTTTGTTGGAATGGTCCAACGGCGAGAATGGATGACTGTATTATATGCTTCTTTCGTAGCTTGTAACTCTGCCTCAAGATTTTTCAAACTATTTTGACAATCTAACATTTCGGCAGCAAAAACTTTTCCAATATAATCCGGTGCAGAGGGATTATCTATAGAAATCATTTTATAGCTCAGTTGATACACACCTTCTTCTTCAACTTCATAAATCAATTGAGGATCTGGTTCACTAAAAAGAAACAAATTATCTGTAACGATACCATTACTATAAACTGGCGAGCAAACCTTTCCGTTAGAATCTCTCAATTCAACATCAGAGTAATAACTTGGACTTTCAGACAGATCAACTCGGATAACAGAAGTTCCCTTCGGAATTTCGATTGCCAGACTATCTTCTTTTTGAAGAAGTTTGGTCATGGTACGATCTTCCGAATAAGTATTTTCTTCGTCACCAAAATAAATTGTAACAGACTCCATTCCGATGTGTGAAAGAGAATCCATTGGTTTGGAAAGACGAATCTCATAAGTATTATTACGATCTAAAAGGATCTTCGTCATCTCTTTATAATCGGCATTTGGATATTTATCAAGATAGTCAAGTTGTGTTTTCAACAACTTATGAAATCGGCGTTCTAGTTTTCTGAAATCAGTTGGACGAGAATCCGATCCTTGATTAATGGTATAAGCAACTGTCGCTTCATCCAGATAGGCTAAAGAAGTCCGTTGAAAGAGTTCCAATTGGAGGTTGAAAGTATCATCTGATGTTGTTAAGTCTAACTCTTGATTTACTTCTAACATCAGATCTCTATCAACTAGCCATGTAGAGGCCATGGTAAACCCTCTTGTTGCAAGCATCTTTTCATAGGTATCTGCTAATGGAATCGTATGATTAGCAAAGCCGGCCTTAGAAACGAGGGTTCCTTGTTCATCATAAATATCAAAATCTGTATTGGACCATTTGCAATCAGGTTCACTTTCTAATAAGTCAACCTGTTTCTGAAGTTTTAAAGGGTCTAACCAAAAATCATCTCCATCACAGCGGGCAATATACTTTCCACGTGCTTCTTTACAGATAGAGACCCAGGTTTTAGAAATTCCCTGATTCTCATCCTGATAAAAGGCACGAATCAGATCAGGGTAGTTGGCTTGATAATCATGAATGATAGAACGAGATCCATCGCTTGAAGCATCATCCACCAAGATAATCTCATAATCAAACTCTGTTTGTTGGGCTAAGAAGCTATCAATCGTCTTCTTTAGCCAGGGCTCTTTATTAAAAACCGTACAAATAATCGAAACAAAAGGCGTCGTTTTCATATTTCCCTCAGTCTAGTCAGTCATTGACCATGTTCCATTGCGTTGGATTAAGCCACTTGCCGAATCCATTGCTGATTTATCATCCAAAGCGATATCATCTCGATTGATAAAGATCAGTGGAGTCTGGGTGGCATCTGAAAAGGCCAACATCTGCCCTTCCTCATCCCTTACTGTCACTTCCAATTTCATTTTTAAGTCATTTACAGTTGGCAGTGAACAAGTATAATGAACTGTTTTATGTCCAGCTCCACTCATCAGTTGATTCATAGAATTATCATTGTAGATCCAAATGTTCCGATCAATATCCGTTAAAGACAGAGCGATATAGGTCCTGATATCTTCACGAACATCAAAATCAATCTGGAACTGAATAGGATCTTGAGGACGTAATTTGTTTGAGCTTAACAACTGAAGCTGAAAATTTTCAACCAAGACTTTTTCTTCCTGGTTGGAATTGCCTGCTCCATTAGCTTCTCCTCCCTGTTGCAAAGGAGCTGTATTATCAAAACTGTACTGATTGGCAACATTTTCTGGACTCCCTAAAGCCTTCACCAATCCATTTTCAATCAAAACAGCCTTGTTACAATATTTCTTGACGGCTCCCATATCATGGGTAACCAGAATCGTGGTTTTCCCTGATTTTTTCCGTTCTTGGAAGTAATCGTTACACTTGCGCTGGAAGGCCTCATCTCCTACTGCTAGGACCTCGTCCAAAATCAAGATATCGCCTTGGGCCTTAATGGCAACCGAAAAGGCTAGACGAACCTGCATGCCTGATGAGTAGTTCTTAAGCTTTTGGTTCATGAATTCATGCAACTCAGCAAAGTCTACGATATCATCATACATGGCATCAATTTCAGCTGTTGAGAAGCCCAACATGGCCCCGTTCATATAGACATTTTCACGACCAGTCAGTTCCGGGTTAAAGCCCACTCCAAGCTCAATAAAGGACACCAGTTTCCCATCTATAGTGACGGTTCCTTTTTCTGGCACATAGATTTCAGAAATGATTTTTAAAAGAGTCGATTTTCCAGAACCATTTCTTCCGAGGATCCCGAAAAAGTCTCCTTTTTCTACTTCAAAAGAAATATCCTTAAGAACATGTTGTTCTTTGTATCCTTTGATTCCTTTGAAGCGATTGACCAGGGCAGTTCGAAGGCTATTGGTTGCCTCTGTTGGCAACTTAAAGTACTTGCTGACATGGTCTACTTTTACTGCAATTTGTTTATCTGTCATTAGAGAATCTCCGCAAATTTCTTAGCATGTTTGTTAAAGTAAGCAAAGCCAGCAACAAAAATAAGAATTGGCAAAACATAAGGAATCAGAACCAAGAACTTATTTTCCACCAAAAGCCAGACAGGGGTGTTGGCCTTATCAATCAAGAAATAACGCATGTCTTGAATAATTTGAGCCAAAGGATTCATCATGACCAACTTAGCAGCCCATGGATTGCGGTCTGCAATAAAGGTAATCGGATAGATAATTGGCGTCGCATATAGGCCTGCTTGCAGGAGTACTTCCCATACTTGACCTAAGTCACGGAAACGAACAAAAAATGTCGCTAAGATCAGTGCGCATCCTGTCGCCATCAAGAATAACTCAAAGAATAGCGGAATGACCATCAAGGCTGTCCAAGAGAATGTCACCCCATTGAAGAATGAAAAAATCAAGACCACAACCAGGTTAATAACAAAGTTGATGGCTGCTCCTGAAATCGCAGACAAGACAATGATGTGTTTGGAGAAGTTCAATTTTCGCAACAAGTCGCCTCGACTAACAATCGACACCATCCCCATAGATGTTGCTTCTGAGAAGAAGCCCCAGATTACATTGGCCAACAAGAGGGCAACTGGGAAATGGGGCACATCTCCACCCAAGCGTAAGAATCGGATGAAGACAATATACATGATCGTAAAAGTCATCAGGGGCTTTAAAATAGACCAAAGATAACCGATCGCTGATCCTTGGTAGCGTAATTTAAAGTCTGTTTTGATTAACTCTCGTAACAAAATTCGATTTTTCTGACTAAAAACGTCAAACATTATTTTTTACCTCGATATGCAAACTTTGTCAGAATCAAGCTGGTAAACACAACCGTATGAAAAGCCCGGTTCTTCCGGTAACCATACTGACGAATCCGTCTCAAACGTTCTTTTAGTGGAACATCCATAATGGTGACAAAGTTTTCAATGATTTCTTTAGTTTGTGAACTGACAGGCAGATCCAATAAATTTTTTGCTTGTTCTTGACTGGACTCGATGAGATTCCAATATTTAGCAAACAGAACATGAGGGCGAACCCAGTTTTTGACCCGTTTTCTAAGGGTACGAGCTCCCAGAACATTGCTACTGTGCTGACGGTACAATTCTGTCGGCTGATCGATATAGATGAGCTTCCCAAAGGCAGTTGCCAACAAGGCCAAGTACCAGTCATGCATAAGGAGGGCATGTTTTTCTTGACCCGTCCATAAGTCAGCCAGAGCGTGGTTAATCATGGCAACTCCGCCAGTTACCGTATTTTCCGTCAACTCTTGAATCAGTTCGGTATTGGCATGATCAGACTGGGTGCGAATCATACTCTCATGCTGCACATTCAAGTTTTCATCGACCACTTTTAAATCTGTGTAGACCAGCAAAGGCACTTCTTGAGGATGCTTCTCGGCTTCTGCTACCTGAAGAGCAATCTTTTCAGGAAGCCAGACATCATCTTGGTCACTGAAGCAATAAAGATCTGCTTTCTCGTATTTCAGAAGCGCATGGAAGCTCTTGATAACACCGAGATTTTCGATAGCTCCTTGATTGATAAAACGAATGCGCTCATCCTGGGCCACCAACTCTTGAACGATCTCCACCGTACCATCTGTCGATCCATCATCTCGGATCAAGAGTTGCCAGTCTTGATAGGTCTGGTCTTGGATACTTTTGACCTGCTCTTTTAGATACTGTTCACCATTATAGGTGGACAACAAGATATTTACTTTCATAATAAGAATAATTCCTCGTACTCACCTACAATTTTTTCCCAGGTAAAGTTTTGCTTCATATTAGCCTTGGCACGTTGCCCCCATTCAGATACATCTTCTAAAGGATCGAGCTGGTTAATTAAATGTGCCAAATTCCCAGTTTCTTTAGTCCAATAGTGAGCCGTATCCTTTGCAACCGTTTGGTTAAAGGAGACTCCTAAAACTAAATTCAGATCCGTATGAGCGAGAGCCTCTAGGAGCCCAGGATTAGTTCCGCCCACTTCATGACCATGGATATAGGCAAAGGCTTCTTTACGGATATACTTCAACAGGTCTTGATCATAGACCGTTCCTACAAACTTAACACGAGGATCCTGATCAAATCCAGTTCGAGCTCGGAGCTCCTCAAAATAAGGATTGCCTTCCTGGTTACAAATGATCACCAAATCCCGTTTGGTGGAAGAGGCCATAAATTCACGAATGGCGGTCTCATAATTATTTTCTGGAACAAAGCGGCCCAAAATTAGGTAATAGTTTTTCTCCTGAGTCAGCCACTTGTGATAGAATTCTCGGACCTTATTATCCTGACTGCTTAGGCTGGTCGGAGATAGGTCCGTTCCGTAGGCAATATAGGTCGTCTTAGACCAAGGATAGGCTTCCTTGATATAAGACTCAATACCCGGGTTGTCAGAAATCACCAAGTCAGCATGGCGCGTCATGATTTTTTCAGAATACTTGAGATAGGCTTGGATCGGTTTGGCCCACTTGGCCCGCTTCCACTCCAGTCCATCTGGATTGATATAAAATTGGCCACCCATTTTATGGATCTTGCGCGCAAAAGGTGCTACGAAAGCACCAATGGTATTGCCCAAAACATAAAAAATCGGCTTTTCAATTCCTTGCTTCTCGATGACCTTCAGGGCATAGCTGATGGCCATCATATCATAGGCAATGACCCGTGCAGGCCCAAGATTGGGTGCTTTAATCGTAAAACAATCGACACCCTTATAGTCAAAATGATGATAAGCTTGATCATTAGAAAGGCAAGCAACATGGTACTGGATTTCCGAAGACACTCGATGGGAGACCAATTGGTCCACAAAAGTCTCAAAACCGCCATATTGAGCCGGAAGCCCACGACTTCCGATAATAAAAACATGTTGCATAATATTCCCTTTCTAACAATTTACAGTCTACTCAATTATACCATTTTCTAGGCTTTTTGCCTATTCCAAACAGAAAAGCGACCCTAGAGGGTCGCCAACATTATAATTATTTCACTTCTTGTTTATAGAACTCTTTTAGAGCATCCTTCCATGACGGAATGACGAATCCTGTGGCCTTCGCTTTCGCCAAACTCATCGTTGAGTTAAGCGGACGTTTTGCCTTAGCTGGGAATTGGCTAGAATCCACTGGCTTCACTTCAACATCGGTATCTTTGAGGATTTCAACCGCAAAGTCATACCAAGTTGTATCTTCTTTTGCATCATTTGACAAGTGATAGTAACCATATTCTTTACGATTTTCAGCTAGATAGGTCATAAATTCTGCTAAAGTACGTGTCCAGGTTGGACGACCATGTTGGTCATTAACAACTGTCAAAGTCTTGTGAGTCTTGGCTAGGTTTTGCATCGTGAAGACAAAGTTTTTACCATAATTTCCAAATACCCAAGCTGTACGGATGATATAGAAGTTCGAAACATGCTTCTCAACCAATTCTTCTCCCATGCGCTTGGTACGACCGTACTCTGTTTGGGGATCTGGTTGATCGTCTACTTCCCATTCTTGGCCCACTGGCTTATTCCCATCAAACACGTAGTCCGTTGAGATATAGACTAAGGTCGCTCCATGCTTTTCAGACGCCTTCGCTACATTTTCCGTACCAGTCACGTTGATGGCGTAGTCCAACTCTTTCCCTTCATCTTCAGCAGCATCAACGGCTGTATAGGCAGCACAGTGGTAGACTAGAGTTGGCTTCACTTCCGCAAAAACCTCATCAACTTTCTCTGCATTTGTAATGTCCATCTCAGCCACATCAACAGCTACATATTCTTCATTTCGTTCATCTAACAAATGGCGAAGTTCTGTTCCAAGCTGCCCATTTGCTCCTGTAATTAAAATCATGTTACGTTCCTTTCGAATGCTTTTTCTCTATCATTATAGCAAAAAAAGCAGAAGTTTTCTGCTTTTTACTTACTTTTCTCTTTGATGACATAGATTGGACGTTTCTTGGTTTCCATGAATATCTTACCGATATATTTCCCTAAAATCCCAATGGTTAGTAATTGGAACCCTCCTAGGAAAAGAATCACTGTCATAAGGGATGGCCAACCTGAAGTAGGATCCCCAAAGACTAAGGTACGGATCACAATCAGAATCACCATGATAAAGGCCAAGATCCAAGATAAAAGTCCACCAATAAAGGCAATGTTTAATGGGGCATCCGAAAAATTGACAATCCCTTCAATCGAATACTTAAAGAGGGACCAAAAATTCCAAGACGTCTCTCCTGCCACGCGCTCTACATTTTTATATTCGAGGTATTCTGTCTCAAATCCTACCCAAGCAAAAATTCCTTTTGAGAAACGATTGTACTCCGAGAGCTCAAGAATCGCATCGACCATAGGACGACGCATCAAACGAAAATCACGCGCCCCGTCAACCATTTCCACTTGGCTAATATGATTGATCAATTTATAAAACATCCGTGCAAAGAAAGAGCGGATCGGTGGTTCCCCATCCCGGGTTACGCGTCTCGTTCCGACACAGTCTAAATTCGGCTGTTCCTCCAACTTCTGCTTCATTTCGATCAATAACTCAGGAGGGTCCTGCAGATCTACATCCATGACGGTCACGTATTCACCACTAGCACGCTCAAGTCCAGCGTACAGCGCCGCCTCTTTCCCAAAATTTCGAGAAAAAGAAAGGTAGTGCACATTTGAATCTGTAACATGTAGCTTTTGAAGAACAGATAGCGTACCATCTGAAGAGCCATCATTTATAAAAATATATTCAAACTTTTCTCCCATCTTCATCCGAACACGTTCCATTTCTCGATAAAACAATGGAATCGATTCTTCTTCGTTAAAACATGGGACTACAACTGATATAACCATTCATTGCTCCTATTAACATCTGCTACTAAATTATCAGTAAACTGTATATCTTCTAACTACCCTTTACAATACAGTTTTGCAAACAGTTTTAATAAACCGAGCTTTTCAATCAAGTTCATTGTAAAGATAGCTAGTTTAACCATAAACCTCTCATCTCTAATTTCTCGATCAAAAACAGAAAGAGTGGACTTCATTCCATTTATCCTGATCCAATCATTAATTTCTTTATATTGACGTAAAAACTCTGCACTTGTAGAATGTCTCCCACCGTCCAATAACCAATAAAGAGTAAATTTTTTTATAAAAAATTTAATTAATTTAGTTTCAGAAAAATCTTTAGGGATAATCGCTGCAATTTTATCAAGTACATTCTTGATATCTAAATTTGGGTTAAATCCTTTATTTAATGTATTAGAGGCACTATTCTCATTATAAAACCAATTATATCCACAATATGGGATAGTTCTTATATTTTTAGATTTTGTATATACCGTTAAGCTGAATAACAAGTCCTCAGCCAGCGGAATATCTGGAAAAGAAAGTTCGTGATCTACTAAAAATTTTTTTCTATAGATGCGAGCACATGGTGAAATCGATCTATATTTCGACCATTTATCTTTACCCAATTGGATAGAAAATAGTTGTTTACCATCTTGGTTTACTCTCTGAAGGCCACCAATAACTGCATCATCTATCCCACTTGATATTTCATCATAAAACACCTGCAAGTAATCTGGGTTTATATAATCATCACTATCGATAAACATGATGAATTCACCTTTTGCAAGCTTGATACCTTCATTTCTAGTATAGGCTGCACCTTTATTTTCTCGACTCAAAGTTCTAATATTTGGAGAAAATTGTTGGTATTCATTCAATATTTTAAACGAATTATCCTTTGAACCATCATCAATTGCAATAATTTCAAATGATTTAAAACTTTGATTCAAAACGGAATCTATACATCTTTTGAGATATAATTCTGCATTATATACTGGAATAATGACACTAATCTTAGGCGCTTCTTTCACAATCTTATCCTTTATATATTTTAATAGAACCCATAGTTTTTCAAATAATTAAGATATTCATACTTTTATATTGTTATCAAACCTCGAGCACGCAAACTTTAACCATTCGTATCCTGACTCTTTTTATAAAAACGATTTAAACATTTCGCTAATCCGTTTGGCCAAAAGAGTTTAAACATCATGTAATCTTCCTTTGTTCGAGTATTGTCACTAATGGTATTACTCGTTTCAGAGTCTTCATGAATACGATGGCACATTAATTTTTTTGGAACATATACAAATCTGCCATCAAATTTAGCCAAATGGTACCAGGCAAGCCAATCTAGACTAACTCTCCATTCCTCATCAAATCTAAAGCCCTTAACCAATTCTAAATTATAAGTTACAGCAGGGCAACAAATTGGATTTCCAAAAGCAAGAATCCGATTTCTCCACCACTTAGTTTTAGGGAATAATGAGATTGTTTTTAACATTAATGATTTGATTTTTAGATTTGAAGTCGGTTTAATGACCTCTCCGTTTTTTTCTTCAAAATAATCAGAATAAAGAATGATAGCATCTTGATGCTTCTTTATCCTCTCTTGAATTTCCATTAAATAGGTTGGCTCATAATAATCATCTTGATGGGCTATTGTAGCATATTGGGTAGTAACAAAAGATAAAGCATTATTCCAATCTTTCCCAATCCCGCCACCTACAGTTGTATTAAACGGAATGGCATATTTTTGGCAAATACTTTCGATAAATACACTTGGAGTAGAAGTATACAAAATGATATTACTTTTTACGGTTTGGCTTAATAACGAGTTTATACAATCCTCTAAAAAAGGACTATCCCCATAAGCACAGATTACAAATGTATGATCATTCCACTGATTCATATTTTTGAATCTCCTTCCTTCTCATAATTACAAAGACAATCCAACTAGCAATGGTGTAAAACAACATAACAATAACAAAACTAAGCCCTGCTCCAAACAAGCCAAACTCCCTCATCGCTATAGGCGTAAGAATATTCGTCAATAACGCCATTGCGACATAAACATAGAGTAGATAGACTTGTTTCCTCAATATAATTAAAAAATCACCTATGACAGAAGCTATAGAATATAAAAAGCCGGAAAGCACTAAAATAGTAAGTAATAAACTATAATTTGATAAATCAATACCACTTATAATATTCAAAATAGGAATCCCTATCAAATAGGCCAGTATTGATACTACTAGTCCCAAAATCATAAGCAATAATAAAATCTTACGAATCATAGCATTAAATGTATAAAATCTTTTTTCTGACCATTGTTTTGCCAAATCGGTTATTAACGGTCTTAGTGCTAATACAAATAAACTCATAAAAAAAACAGGCATGAATAGAATACTGAAATCCCTTTGAGCACCTTCACGTAATACGCCCTCTACTAGCAATTTATCAATCACTTGTTTTGGATAATTCAATACATATACCAATAAAAAGCCGTTGACAAACAATGGAAGGCAAGTTTTCATGATGCTAATTGATCGCTTAAATGTAGCATATGAAATCTGATTAAAAGGTATCGTTCTAATTTGTTTGGATTGAACGTAATCACCCCCAAAAACAAAAAGAACATTAAAAAAACATAAACAAATTAAAGAAAAAATTAAAGAATTTGAAAGTAACAAACTAATTAGGAGAATGATTGTGCTCGAACCATAACGCAGTACCATTAATTTCCCTGCAATATCTAAACGTTCATGTTGTTGAAATAAACCTTGGAATAAATCAGAAAAAGCATCACATGAACGATAAAGCACCGTTAGGATTATAATTAAAAATAAATCCCCTTTTCCAACATTATTTCCACTAAAAAGTAAATAAGGAAATAATGTAACTAACATTAAACAAACTGTAATAACCCTAGTTAGCCAATATTCCAAATACGAGTAAGCTTCTTTCAAATCAGTCGCCTGATAATTTCTTACTTGAAATATACCAATTACAATCCAGAGATTCCCAATTGCATAAGCTAAACTAAAATTATCAGCATCACTTGCGGAAGTATATCGAGAGACAATAATCAAATACAATATAGAAACTGCAGCCGCTGCTATATTCCCTGCAAAATTCCAAAAATAAACACTCCTATTTGTTTTATTGTTCATTTTCATTCTCACTTCTTAATAAGGCGATTGTTTGTGACAATTTCTTAATCTGTACTGATTGTTTTGACACAGTACGAGTTAATGAAAAAATTAAAAATATTAATAAAAATGTACTTAATAAAAAAATAAAGTTACTTAGCGTCTGAATACCAAGAAATGAAGAAATTGCTCCAATCAAATTGGGAAACCAAATGACTGGCAACGAAAGTAAGCAAAGAATAAGCCAGGAAATGACATTTCTCATTTCAACGACTTTCTTTGCAACTAGGCGTAGAATATAAATGATAAAAATAATTACAATAAGGGTTAACCAAATATTTAGCATGTTATTTCTTATATCCTCCACCAATTTTAGCCAATAGCATTGCCATAGTCACTTTAATCATATAGTAAACGGACTTACTTAATGTAATCGATGATTCTCCGTGTTCTCGTTCGTTCATTAATACAGGCACTTCTGCAACTGAATATCCTGAGGTTAACAGGGACACAATCGTCTCTGGTTCTGGATAATCGCTTGGATATTGCTTGGCGAATTCCTCAATCACTTTTCGGTCAGCAACTCGTAAACCAGAAGTTGGATCTGTTACCTTTTGACCAGTTAAAATCTTAATTAATTTTTCAAAAAATGAAATTCCAATCCGTCGCGCGAAGGAGGATTGGAAACCTTGATTTTCAATGAAACGAGAGCCAATCACCATGTTCACATTTTTCTCTTGAAGGACTTGAAGCATCTTTCTGATAAATTCAGGATTATGCTGACCATCCCCATCCACTTGAACAGCATATTGATAGCCATTTTTAACTGCAAATTGGTAACCAGTTTGGACAGCACCACCAATTCCTAAATTGATCGGTAAATCGATAACATTAAAGTTATTATTGCGACAAATTTCAAGTGTATGATCTGTAGAACAATCATTGATAATGACATAATCAAATTCAGGCGTATGTTCTTCAATCATCTTGATTGTTTTTTCAATATTTCCACTCTCATTATAAGCAGGAATAATGATCAGTAATTCTGAATTTCTCAATCCTATTGTTTTCCCTTCTAAGCATATCACTTCATTATACAATAATCAGTGCATATTTTCTACTTTATACTGTCCCCTCCCCCTTTTCATGGTATAATAGAGTGAATTGATTACGGGAGGACATCTTATGCTAAGGCTTGGAATTATTGGAACGAGTTGGATTTCACATGAATTTATAAATGCTGCTCACCAAACGGGTCACTATCACTTGCAGGCTGTGTATTCGAGAAAGATGAAGACAGCTCAAGAGTTTTGTGAGCCTTATGGAGCGATCTCTTGCTACACGGATGTCATCGACTTCTTAGACAGTGAGCTGGATGTGATTTACATTGCTAGCCCCAATTCTCTTCATTTCGCTCAGGCCAAGCTTGCTATTCTGGCCAAGAAGCATGTCATCATTGAAAAACCGGCTGTGACCACCCCTTCTGAATGGAAGGAACTGGTCAAGCTCGCTAATGAGCACCAGGTCTATCTCTTTGAAGCTGCCAGAAATTACCAAGAAGCGGCCTTTCAAGTAGTTAAAGACTTCCTCTCTAATCAGGAAATACTGGGCGCCAACTTCACCTTTGCCAAATATTCTTCTAAATTGCCGGCCCTTCTTGCGGGTGAGATGCCCAATATTTTCTCAGATGTCTATGCAGGGGGAGCCTTGATGGATCTGGGAGTCTACTGCCTCTACTTGGCCATTGGCTTCTTTGGAAAACCGATCTCCAGTCACTATTGCGCTCAGCAATTACCCAATTCGGTTGATCTCTATGGTCAAGGTGTCTTGATTTATCCAGAGTTTCAGGTTGCCATTCAGGCAGGGAAAAATATCACCAGCCATCTACCTGCTGAAATCTACACCAAGACTGGAACGCTGACTCTCAATGCTGTAGCAGCCATCAACCAGGCTCGCTTCGTCAGCCATTCTGGGGAAGTTATCGACCTTCCGATCCAGCCCTGCCCGCACCAAATGCAAGAAGAGGCGGAAGCCTTTGCCCTTGCCATCGCTCATCAAAAGCCAGCTGCTTATCTTGAATGGTTACAAACAGCTGAGCAGGTCCATGAAACCCTCTACCATATGCGTCAAAGCGCTGGAATACAATTTAAGGATGAAAAAGAATGAAAGAACAATTTCCACAAACCTGGAAAGACCAGTTAGAAACACTCGGATTTGATGCATTCACTGAAATTCAGGAACAGATCTTCTCCCCTATCTATGAAGGAGAAAATGTCCTCGGCATCAGTCCTACCGGTACTGGTAAGACACTCGCCTACCTCTTTCCGAGCTTGCTCAAACTCAAACCGAAGAAGGCCCAACAACTCTTGATTTTGGCTCCTAACACAGAGTTAGCAGGACAAATTTTTGATGTCACCAAACAATGGGCAGATCCTCTCGGTCTCCAGACACAACTCTTCCTTTCAGGATCTAGTCAAAAACGGCAAATCGAACGCCTCAAAAAAGGACCCGAAATCCTGGTTGGGACGCCTGGTCGGATCTTTGAACTGATCAAGCTGAAAAAGATCAAAATGATGAATGTGGAAACCATCATTTTAGATGAATTCGACCAATTACTGAGCGATTCTCAGTACCACTTCGTCGACAAGATCAGCCACTATGCTCCCCGCGACCACCAATATATCTATATGAGTGCCACAGCCAAGGTCGATCCAGACCAGCTAGAAGAAAATACCCTTCGCATTACGGTTGATGGAGTTTCTTTGGAAAATATCCAACATTTTTATATGCAAGTGGATAAGCGGGACAAGGTCGAATTGCTCCGCAAACTCGCCTACGTCGAAGATTTTCGTGGTCTGGCTTTTTTCAATAGCCTGTCTGATCTGGGTAGTGCTGAAGAAAAACTACAATACCGTGGTGTTGAGGCCGTATCGCTCGCAAGCGATGTCAATGTAAAATACCGCAAGGTCATTCTGGAACGCTTCAAAGACCATCAGCTGACCCTCTTACTTGCCACCGATTTAGTCGCTCGTGGCATCGATATTGAACATCTTGAGTGTGTGATTAACTACGATATTCCTCGTGATGTAGAGACCTATACCCACCGTGCCGGTCGTACAGGACGAATGGGGCATGATGGCTATGTGATTACCTTTATCACCCACCCAGAAGAACTCAAATCCTTAAAAAAATACGCTTCTGTACGTGAACTGGTTTTAAAAAATTCCGAACTCTTTTTAAATGAATAAGAAAATCCTCTGCTAGTGAATGAACTGCAGAGGATTTTTACGTTAATTTCCATTGTAATAAATGCGATGACTTTCAAGTTGATAATCCAACAATTCATCCACCGTTACAAAGGTATAGCCTTGTGATTTGAGGTAGTCAAGGACGGTCGGTAGAGCGTCAATCGTGGTTTGATGGATATCATGCATGAGGATAATCGAACCCGGTTTGACTTCTTTTTTCACTTCATTGAGAATGGCCGTCGTATTGTGTGTCTTCCAATCTAGGCTATCTACATCCCACATAATGAAGGATTGGTCGACACCGTATTGGATGGCGTTATTGATGGCTCCATACGGAGGGCGGGTAATCTTAGTCTGCACACCTGTCGCTTTTTGAATAGCTTCTTGGGTATCCAAGATCTCTTTTTTGGCATTATCCAAGCTCAATTTTGGCAATTGAGGGTGATCCCAGGTATGGTTCCCAATTTGATGACCTTCTTTGCGGACTTGCTTAGCAATATCCGGATTCGCACTGACATTTTTTCCGACCATAAAGAAGGTAGCTTTGGCATTGTATTTCTTTAAGATAGAAAGCGCCTGAGGAGTCGTGGTTGGATCTGGTCCATCATCAAAAGTCAGGGCAATCATCTTACGGTGGCGTTCTTCTATATAGGATTCGTAAGAAGCTAGATCATCAGGAAGCAAGCGATCGGTATCAATCACATCATAGAATTTAGACAAGGGAACAGTGAAGGTATCGTCTCCCTTAACCTTGGTTGGAAATGGAATGGTGAAATTTCCTTTTTCATATTGGAATTCCCATTGGCTCAAATCCAACTCTGAGAAGTGGGCAACCATTTGATCAATGCTTTCCTCGTCCAACTGACGAAAGGCTAGATTTCCCCGTAATTCCTCCAAAAAGATCTGCTTGGCTCCATCTGGATCCGCAAAAACTTGGCTCAGGGTCAGAGGATTGTTCTCATCATCTAAGTAAAAGAGGGGCAACTTCACCGTCTCATCTTTGATGAATTTCCCTTTTTTGTACCGGTATTCAGCCCGTTTGATTTGGATAGGGTGATAACCAACAAAAGGCGCTTCTGCTTCTTCACTATGGTAGAAGGTCAAATGCTTTGGTTCTTTGGTTTTTTCATCGGATCCTAGACGCTGAAGGTCTTCTTGGATCTTCTCTTTCACAATCTCAACAGGCTGTCCATCCTTAGTAGGATAATAAGCCGTCACATAAGAAGTTCCTAAAATCCCTTCCTGAACTTGAACATCTTTCCCTTTTTCAGAGCTTTTCTCAAGTTGGGTAACCTTAGCAAACTGATCCTGATAGGCTTTTTGTTCACGAACCCTTTGAATCTTTTGATAGCCAATATACAAAAGACTCAGTAAAAGGAGATTTGTAATGATTAATAAAATAGTTTTCGTGTGTTTGAATCTCATAACTTTATTATAGCAAATTTCTCTCGAAAAAACATTCCTTTTTTGTAAATGGTTTCATAAAAAGAGGGCGACTGTCGTAGCCGACAGCGGCCCTTATTTTTAATCCCTCTTATTTTTCGCGAATGACTTCTACTTTATATCCATCCGGATCTACAACGAAATAGTAATTCGGTTTCGTTCCTGGAAGACCTTTTGGTTCCGTCACTTCATAGCCTTTAGCCTTGTGTTCCGCATTCAAACCTTCTAGATCAGGAGTACTCAAAGCAACGTGAGCATAGCCGTCTCCGATCACATATGGACCATGATCATAATTGTAAGTCAATTCCAACTCATAGTCATCTCCAGGCAAGGCCAAATAAACAATCGTAAACTTATAGTCTGGGAAATCTTTCCGACGTTTTTCTTCAAAACCAAAAGCATCTTGGTAAAAAGCGATTGATTTTTCTAAGTTTTCCACACGAAGGCAAGTGTGCAACATTTTTGAACTCATAGGTTTTCCTCTTTTCTATTTTTAAAAGATTATGAACGATTTTTTTTACGACTTTCCGTCTTAATGGATAATTTCACTTCAAAGATAGTCCCTTTTGGTTTATTATCTTTGACTTGAATAGTCCCTTTAAAGGCTTCTACGATCTGCTTAGCGAGGGATAATCCCAAGCCAAATCCACCTTTTTGACGAGTTCTGGCCTTGTCGACCCGGTAAAAACGATCAAAGATCCGTTTCTTATCCTCATCTCGAATCCCTGGACCATTATCCAGCACTCTCAAAAGAAGATTTTTGTCCTTCAACTGGACTTCAAACTGGATCTCGCCATCTTCATCGGTATACTTCAAGGCATTGTCATAGAGAATGGTCATCAATTGCTTGAGGAGCGTTCTATCAGAACAAATGACTTTGTCCACCTGATTGTCTCCTCGGAAGAGTTTGTCATTTTCTTCCGCAATGATCTCAAAATTCGAGAAGGTCTGATCGAAAAAGCTTTGTTCGATATCTTCCATCTCTGGTTTCAAGCCATCATCCCTTCGGGCGATATTGAGAAGGTTGGTAGTCAAGAGCTTCATATTTCGAACTTCATCCAAGCTGGATGCAATATTCTCACTCGATTCCATAATGGTCGCTTCAGGCTTTCTAAAAAGCGTTTCGAGGCGATTTTGCAGAACTGCTAAAGGCGTCCGCAACTCATGGGAAGCATTTTCCACGAAAGCCTTTTGCTTTTGCATACTCTCAAGAAGGGGCTTGACGCTGAGACGTGCTAAGAAGAGACTAGCGAATAAAGAGATTCCCCAGAAGCAGATCATGACAAGGGCGATTTGGCTTTCGTGCTCTTCACTGGTCTGCTCTAGCTGACTGATATTGGTCATGACAACCGCATACTTGATATCACTATCACTTTCATCATCAGATAAACTCAACTCTGCCATATAGGCCCGGTAACTTTCTTTTTTCCCATAGCTGTTTGTAATTTGAAGCTGGGAAACCTTGTTGAGGAGCTTTCGACCAAACGTCACCGTTTTGAAGTTTAAAAACCCATTACCGGTTGTCAAGTTTTCATATTTTTTATTGAGCAAAACAACAGTGGTATTGGATGTGACATCCCCTTTAGGTTCTGATTTATCATGATCTGGGATCATCATCTCATGATCATTATCATCTCCTTTGGTATTTGACTGTCGCTGGTCTCGATAAGCAATCGCTACAAGTGAGTAGGGATCCTGACTGAGAGTCTTGAGGTTTTCATCGACCGTTGTATAGAGACTCGAGCGCATGACCTGGATGATAATCAGGGTCATGGCTGAGAATATCAAAGTAAAGAGCCCAAAATATCGGATGAAGTAGGAAAAATCATCTTCCCCGACGGTTTTCTTAATTCTGGTTAGCATCTTTTAAGATATACCCCACACTGCGCAATGTTTGCAAGTTCTCAACGAAATCGGTACCTTTTAATTTCTTACGGATTTTTGAAACATAGACCTCAACAACAGAGATGGTCGTATCACTGTCAAAGCCCCAAAGGCGATCGAAAATCTGTGTCTTTGGAAGGATGACATTTTGGTTTTGAAGGAAGTAGACCAAGAGATCAAATTCCTTCCCAAGAAGTTCCACTTCTTTCCCATCCACATAAGTCGAATTGGTAGATAAGTTGACCTTCAAATTGCCATAATTAAGGGTGTTTTCATTGACCTTTCCTGAGCGCTTCAAGAGGGCTTGAATCCGCATCTTGAGTTCTTCTAGGTAGAAAGGTTTGGTGAGGTAATCGTCTGCCCCCAGCTCAAATCCGTGTCCTTTGTCATCCAGACTTTCTTTGGCTGTCATGATCAAAACAGGGGTAGTCACGCCTTTTTCACGCAATTCTTTCAAGACATGGAAACCGTCTTTTTCAGGAAGCATCAGGTCCAGCAAAATCAAATCATAGATCCCGCTTTCTGCTTCGTAAAGACCTTCTTCTCCGTCAAAGACCTGCATGACGTCCGCAAAATCATCTAAAAAATCAAATACTGAATTTGACAAACCAAGGTCATCTTCGACCAATAGAATTTTAATCATCGTCGTATCCTCTTCTCTTTCGTGAGCGAGTCTTTCTAATCTATTCTTAACCATTATAACACGACTTGCCTTCATTTCCTATAGTTTAGAACCTGGTTTTATGATCAAATTCAGCCTGCCTGAGGAAGGCTAATTCTATGAGTTTGTCGTGTTTTCTTTGTTACTTTGACTGTCACTCGTCTTGTTTTTATTTTTTGAATTCTTCTTATTGGACTTTTTAGAGGACCCCTGGTTCCCTTCTTGTCCGCCAGATTGGTTCATGCCATTATCTGGACCATTCCCTTGTGGGCCACCATTGCCTTCTTGTGGCATTTGACCCGGACCGCCACCTTGCGGGCCGCCTTGTCCTTGGCCACCACCTTGTGGACCACCGCCTTGAGGGCCGCCATCCTGTGGGCCGCCATTTTGCTGGTTTCCTTGTGGAGCATGGCCATTTTGACTATTTTGTTGCTGATTGGATCCTTGGTTTTGACCCGTTTGGACCGGTTGAGAAAATTGTTGGTTATTGGAAGATTGAGAGGCGATGACACCGACACCAAACCCACTTCCAGCACCGACCAACAATCCACCAACTGCTGCCATGCCAATCCACCACT
>CAUSWL010000015.1:0-27318 GCA_963535345.1 uncultured Streptococcus sp. | reverse complement strand
ACTGCTAGATTGTCACAAAGTTCGATTCGACGAGCTCCAGCCTGCATCGCTTTTTCAAGCAAGGTCACATTTTCAGCACAAAATTCGTAAATCATTTGATTCTCCTTGATGTTTTCTTTGAATTTATTATATCATATTATTTTAAATATGCTTTCATTTTTATCAAGGCAAATAACTACTATTTTTATCTATTCTTTGTCAGGAATGACTTTAAAGAGATAGTAGGTGATAAAGATAGTCAAGGCTCCCAGACCAATTTTAACAGGTAAGAGAGGAGCGAAATAGATAGAGATTCCCATCAAGATATAGATAGATACGATGATTTTTTTCTTTCGTTCTCGCGCTATTGACTTGGTTTCCCGAAAGTCCGCTACATAAGTCTGATAAAGCTTTGTATGATAAAGCCAGTCTTCAAAACGCTTAGAAGATTTTGAAAAGCAAGCAATAGCTAACAAAAGAAAGGGGGTTGTTGGTAAAAGTGGTAGGACAACTCCAATAACAGCTAAAGCCAGTGAAATAAAGCCAATACAGAGATAAATGATACGCATGATTTCTCCTAGATAAATTACTCTTCCTCTAGTTTCGCACACAAGGGGGAAATTTGTCAAGCTCCAACCAAAAAGAGCCTGAAAATCATTTTCAGGACTCTTCATTTTACTTAATTTTTTCCTCTTCGTAGTCGCCATTACTACATACAACCTGCTTGCCACCACCACGGACTTTTTTCTCCACAAGGAAGTGTCCGCATTTTGGACAGTCACGGCCAATTGGTTTATCCCAGGAAGTAAACTCACATTCTGGGTAACGATTGCAACCATAGAAGATACGATTGCGCTTGGTTTTGCGTTCGATGATTTGTCCTTGATGACAGCTCGGACACTCGACTCCAATCTCTTTGACAATGGCTTGTGTGTGACGACAGTCTGGGAAATTACTACAAGCATAGAATTTACCAAAACGACCGAGCTTAATCACCATCGGACTGCCACAAACTTCACAGTCAAATCCAGCAGGCTCATCCTTGATCTGGATTTTTTCCATTTCAGATTCAGCCTTGGCTACTTCTTTAGAGAATGGTTTGTAAAAGGTGTCAATGACACGTTGCCACTGCTCTTTACCAACTTCGACATCATCCAGTTTTCCTTCCATCTCAGCTGTGAAGGTCACATTGACAATATCTGGGAAGTATTCAACGATGAGTTTATTGACAATTTCTCCCAGTTCTGTCGGTTCAAAACGTTTAGCTGCCAGACGAACGTAGTAACGTTTTTGGATGGTTTCAATGGTCGGAGCATAGGTTGACGGACGTCCAACTCCATTTTCTTCCAAGGTCTTGATAAGAGTCGCTTCTGAATAGCGAGCTGGCGGTTGGGTGAAATGTTGCTCTGGCTTGCTATTCACCTGCTTGACCACATCTCCTACTACCATATCTGGCAACATTTTGTTCTTGTCAGAGTCATTGTAGATAGCAAGATACCCATCAAACTTAACTTGGCTTCCATTTGCCGCAAACTGAACCCCATTTTGAGAGAGCTTAACAGCCATGGTATCAAAGATAGCGCCTGTCATCTGGCTAGCCACAAAACGGTTCCAGATAAGAGTATAGAGCTTGAGCTGGTCTTTGTCCAAGTACTTAGCGATGCTTTCTGGTGTGTTAAAGACACTAGATGGGCGAATGGCTTCGTGGGCATCTTGAGCACCTGAGGCATTCTTGACCTTGCTACCATGCTTGGAATACTTGCTACCAAAACGGTCGTTAATGTAGCTTGCCGCTTCATTCTGAGCCACAGGACTGATACGAGTCGAGTCTGTACGCATATAGGTAATCAAACCTTGCACACCTGATCCGATATTGATCCCTTCATAGAGCTGTTGAGCCACCATCATGGTCTTTCGAGTACGGAAATTGATTTTGTTAGCAGCATCCATCTGCATGGTTGAAGTTGTATACGGTAGGGGCGCATTGCGTTTGCGTTCTTTCTTATCTACCTGATCTACTGTGAAATCTTTACTAGTCAAATGGGACAAGACTTCTTTGACTTCTTCATTAGTGGTCAATTTCATCTTTTTGCCATTCATACCATAGAAAGAAGCCTGAAATTGTTTGGTTCCCTTCTTAAAGACACCATCAATTGTCCAGTATTCTTCCGGTTGGAAGGCATTGATTTCATTTTCGCGGTCAATAATGAGCTTAAGGGCAACAGACTGCACGCGTCCTGCTGATAAGCCCTTCTTGACCTTTTTCCACAAAATAGGCGAAATCGAATACCCTACCAAGCGGTCTAAGACTCGACGAGCTTGTTGGGCGTCGACCAAGTCCATATCAATCTTGCGTGGTTCTTTAAAGGCATTTTTTACCGCGTCTTTGGTGATTTCATTAAAGACTACACGGTTGGCATCATTCTCGTCCAAGTTGAGAATGTGAGCCAAATGCCAGGAAATTGCTTCTCCTTCACGGTCCGGGTCACTCGCCAGAAAGACTTTATTGGCCTTTTTAGCTTCTTTTTTTAAGTCATTGATGAGAGGACCTTTTCCTCGGATATTGATATACTGTGGTTCATAGTTATTTTCAATGTCGACTGACATACTGGATTTCTTCAAATCACGGATATGCCCGACACTGGCTAAAACCTTGTAATTTCTGCCTAGGTATTTCTCAATCGTTTTCGCTTTAGCAGGCGACTCCACGATGACTAGATTTTTTTTAACTGTTGATTTTTTCTTCTTTGTTGCCGTAGCCACACTATCACACCTTTTCAAAGTAATAAACTTTATAAAGTGTAAACCATTTTTCTATAGCTGTCAAGACCTAAGTCCTATATATAGAAGAAAAGTTTATCTGTGTGAACAAATTTCTCCTTAAAATTCAAACTCAGCCAACACATCTTGACCACTGCTAATCAGCTTTGCCCCCTCTTGGATCAAGTGGTGACAGCCATCTGAATGGCCATCTAAAATGTTTCCTGGAATGGCAAAAACATCACGCCCTTCCTCCATAGCTCGCTCACAGGTAATGAGACTCCCTGAACGCATTCTTGCCTCTGCTACAATGACCCCTCGACATAGTCCTGCTATGATTCGATTACGAGCTGGAAAGTGAAATTTCAAGGGTTCCTCTCCAGGTCCGTACTCGCTAAGTACCAAATGGTGATTGCCAATGTGTTCCTGCAAACGTTTATTGGCTCGGGGATAAAAAACATCCAATCCTGTTCCAATCACTGCAATTGTTCTTCCTCCATTCTGGAGTGCAGCCATATGGGCAGCCGTATCAATCCCTTTGGCTAAACCACTGACCACAATTAACTCGTTTTCCAAACCTTGAATGACTTTCTGGACCGACTTTGCTCCCTGACTAGAACATGAACGACTCCCTACAACAGCAACCTTTGGAAACTTCAACAAGTCCAGATTTCCTTTATAAAACAAGAGCACTGGAGCATCATAAATCTCACTCAGATCCCAAGGATAACAGTCATCAAGAATAGAAAAGGATGGAAATTTCTGAAACTCCTTCTCCAAGTGTGCATCATCTATCTGGAAATAGCGTTCCATAAAGACAGCAGGATTACGGCACCCCGATATTTCTGCAATATCACCTAGCAAGAGCTCCTGATCTACAGTCTCATCATATTCAAGAACAGTTAAAATCTGTTGATTGCTCAGCCCAGCTTTTCTCAATTTGTAAATCTCATAGTTTGTGATTTTCATATACAACTCCATTTCTTCTTTTCTACTCATCTATCTATTCGTAAAAAAAATAAAAAGAAGACCAAGAATCTTCTTTTTTTCTTTTATTCAGATTTAGTAGTTGACCAGCTACTTTCAACCATCGGTAAGATTGTTTTTAAAGTTTCCCCATCCCCTTCAAGTGAAACATAGCGGATTTTACCATCATTTGATCGGAAGACCCAGGTAACGAGGTATTTCCCTGACTTAGCAATTGCATTGACAACATAAGCTTCATAACCTCCAATGGTCGATTTGGAGCCCCAGACCTTACTAAAATCAGAGCTTTGTTCTTTGGAAGTTAAAATACTAGATGAGACTGTCACAACATCCAGTTTAGCATATTCTTCTTCGCTGATATTAAACTGCTCAGCCTTGAAGGTATTCAGCGTAACAATGTTGATATCTGTTCCATCACTATACTGTATATCATTTCCACCTTCTACTTCATGGAATCGAACCCATGATTTGGGTACCTTGACAAAACCATATTCATTCGAACCGATGATTTGCGTCTCTTCCTTTTTCGCTTCAGAAACAGCAGAACTAGTGCTACTCGTTTCCTGACTACTTGAAGAACTAACAACCGCAGTCGAACTTTCTTCGGTTGCTGTTTGCGATTTATTGGAGCATGAAGCTAAAAAAGCACTAGCAGTAACTACAGTACCTAAAATTAATAATTTTTTCATCCTACCACCTTTCCATCTGCATTATAAGAAAAATAAGGACTTCTGTCAAATTCTAACCTAATCTATTCTGTTAGCTTCCGATTTTATCACTCTCATTTAAAGCAAAAACTCTTGAAAAATCTTCAAGAGTTTTGTTTTCTATTTCTATTCTTCATCCATGCTCAAGACGCTAAGGAAGGCTTCTTGTGGGACTTCTACTGATCCGATAGCTTTCATGCGTTTCTTACCAGCTTTTTGTTTTTCAAGGAGTTTGCGTTTACGAGAAACGTCACCACCGTAACATTTGGCAAGTACGTTCTTACGAAGGGCCTTGATATCTGTACGAGCCACAATTTTGTGCCCAATAGCTGCTTGGATTGGTACTTCAAATTGTTGACGAGGGATGATTTTCTTGAGCTTATCCACGATGAGTTTCCCACGTTCGTAGGCAAAATCCTTGTGAACGATAAAGCTGAGGGCATCCACCTTGTCTCCATTGAGAAGGATATCCATTTTGACCAGTTTAGATGGGCGGTACTCTGACAATTCGTAGTCAAAGCTTGCATAACCACGCGTCGAAGACTTGAGCTTATCAAAGAAGTCAAAGACAATTTCAGCAAGTGGAATTTGATAGATAACATTGACACGATTATCATCAATATAGTCCATGGTCACAAAATCCCCACGCTTGCGCTGAGCCAGTTCCATTACTGCTCCGACAAACTCCTGCGGTACCATGATTTGCGCTTTGACATAAGGCTCTTCAATGGTCGCAATCTTGGTTGGGTCTGGAAATTCAGAGGGGTTAGACACATCCATAGACTCACCGTCAGTTTGGTTAACCTTGTAAATAACAGACGGAGCTGTCATGATGAGGTCAATGTTGAACTCACGCTCTAAACGCTCTTGAATAACATCCATATGGAGAAGTCCAAGGAATCCACAACGGAAACCAAATCCAAGAGCCTGAGATGTTTCTGGTTCAAACTGCAGGCTGGCATCGTTGAGCTGCAATTTTTCAAGGGCTTCACGAAGGTCATTGTACTTGTTTGATTCGATTGGATAAAGACCCGCAAAGACCATAGGATTCATCTGCTTGTATCCATCTAGCGGTTCTGCTGCTGGATTGCTTGCTAGAGTAACTGTATCACCCACACGGGTATCTTGAACCGTTTTGATAGAAGCCGCAATATAACCAACGTCACCAGTCGCAAGAAAATCACGACCAACTGCTTTCGGCGTGAAAATACCGACCTCCGTCACATCAAAGGTCTTGCCATTGCTCATGAGCTGAATCTTATCGCCAGGTTTAACCACTCCGTCCATAACACGCACTTGGAGGATAACCCCACGATAGGCATCATAAACTGAGTCGAAAATCAAGGCTTTTAATGGAGCTGCAACATCACCCGTTGGTGCTGGCACTTTTTCAACGATCTGCTCAAGAATTTCTTCAATACCAATACCAGCTTTGGCTGAAGCTAAGACTGCTTCGCTGGCATCCAGTCCGATGACATCCTCAATCTCTGTACGAACACGCTCTGGATCAGCTGCTGGAAGGTCAATCTTGTTAATGACTGGCAGAATTTCCAAATCATTGTCCAAGGCTAGATAAACGTTAGCAAGAGTTTGAGCTTCAATCCCTTGAGCCGCATCAACCACCAAAATCGCTCCTTCACAGGCAGCTAGCGAACGCGACACTTCATAGGTAAAGTCCACGTGTCCTGGTGTATCAATCAAGTGGAAAATATAGGTTTCGCCATCTTTTGCAGTGTAATTGAGCTCAATGGCATTGAGTTTAATGGTAATCCCACGTTCACGCTCAAGATCCATACTATCTAGAAGTTGGGCTTGCATTTCACGACTAGAAACGGTCTCCGTCTTTTCCAAAATGCGGTCTGCTAGGGTTGATTTCCCATGGTCAATATGGGCGATAATAGAGAAGTTCCGAATCTTCTCCTGTCGTTTCTTCAATTCTTCTAAGTTCATGATGCTCTTCCTTTCAGGGTATCTATTAATTATAAATTGTTTTTAACATTTTGACAAGACCATACCCTGCTAGGAGTACTAATCTTCGGCAATAAAACCATCATTTTCGATAAAGTGGTGTTCGGTCATTCCTTGGTCTGTAAAGACGATTCCATGAAGGACACCACCATAAACAGCTCCTCCATCCATGCCAATCTTGCCATCTTCTGTCATCCAAAGCTCAGCAGTACCTCGGTCTTGCTTTAGCAAACCATAAACTGGTGTATGCCCAAAGACAATGATTTTCCCAGTATGATTTTCGGCTTCGTGGAATGGCTTTCTGAGCCAGACTTTCTTGTAATCAGTCGTTTCATGCCAATCATCCAAGGTCAAATCAATACCTGCGTGAACAAAGATATATTTGTCTGTCTCTACCACAAATGGCATTTGACGAATAAATTCGACCAAGTCTGCCGCTTCAGTCGCAACACGCTTGGCATCTTCTACGCCATCAACTGGTGCATCCAAGGGACGACCTAAAATTGAATTAATGGTTGTATCACCACCATTGCGACGATAATGGTCATAGCTTTCTTCTGGGTCATCAAGCCAAGTCAGAAACATATACTCATGGTTACCTGATAAACAA
Source organism: uncultured Streptococcus sp. (assembly GCA_963535345.1). Lineage (GTDB taxonomy): Bacteria > Bacillota > Bacilli > Lactobacillales > Streptococcaceae > Streptococcus. The sequence goes on along the minus strand of CAUSWL010000015.1, from coordinate 20,307 downwards.
ATAGCTCCTTGATTGTCGACCAAGTCTTTGACCATCTCTAGAACACGGCGACTGTCTTCACCTCGGTCAATCAAATCCCCTAGAAAGAGCAACTGAGTTTGACCATCCCAGGTCTTGAGCAGATCTTCTAGCATACCTGCCTTTCCGTGAACATCTCCAATTACATAATAGTCTGTCATTTATTTCATCCTCGTTTGCAATAATTCTCTGGCTTGGGTAAGGGCAGCTTCGGTTACATTTTCCCCAGCCAACATTTTAGCGACTTCCTCTACTCGCTCTTCTAAAGTCAAGAGACGAACCGTCGACACCGTAGAGTGCTCATCGCTAATCTTCTCAATAAAGAATTGATAATCCGCGATGGCAATCACTTGTGGAAGGTGAGAGATAGCAAGAACCTGACCATGCTGGCCAATCTTATGAATCTTTTGAGCAATGGCCTGGGCTACACGACCTGAAACTCCCGTATCCACCTCATCAAAGACAATACTGGTCTTACCTTCCTTACGAGAAAAGGCAGACTTGATAGCCAACATGAGACGGGATAATTCCCCACCGGACGCAACTTTGACCAAAGGCTTAAAGTCCTCACCTGGGTTGGTGGAAATGTAAAATTCGACTGCTTCATTTCCTTCACGACTGAACTTACTCTTACTAAAGCGAACCTGAAATTGAGCCTTCTCCATATAGAGATCTTGCAGTTCTTGTTTAATCTCTGCCTCAAGCTGCTGGGCCAAATAATGGCGAGCAGATGCAAGCTGACCTGCCAAATCAACAAGATTAACTTCCAATTTCTTGAGTTCTGCTTCCATATCTTCGGAAGAAAGATTATTTCCAGTCAAGAGATTGTACTCATCCGTAATCTTGGCAAAATAAAGCAAAACGTCGTCCACAGTTCCACCATACTTGCGGGTAATAGTATTTATAAGGTCTAAGCGATTTTCGACCTGCATGAGGCGATTGCCATCAAAATCCAAGTCCTCAATAATATCTTCTAAACGCTTTGTAATATCTTCTAAAACATAGTAGGTCTCTGACAGAGAACTTGAAATTTCACGGTATTCAGGGTCGTATTCTTCGACACTTTCCATGTCATTCATTGCTGAACGGACATTAGCAAGACTTGAGAATTCCTCATTGTCCAACATGCTATAGGCATTGGTTAGCGTATCCGCAATATTTTTATGATTGAGAAGCTTATCTCGTTCTTGGTTGAGAGCCAAGTCTTCACCAGCCTGCAAGTTCGCTGCATCAATCTCTGCCATTTGAAATTCCAACATCTCAATACGAGCCTTATGTTCCTGCTGATTTTTCTTGACTCCCAAAACCTGCTTGCGCATTTTGCGATAGGCATCAAAGCTCGTTTGATAGGTCTCCTTCAAGTCCAAAAAAGCTGCATCACCAAACTCATCCAACATCTGAATGTGCAGTTGAGGACGCATTAACTCCTCTTGGTCATGCTGACCATGGATATCCACAAGGTGCTGCCCAATAGCACGCAAGACAGAAAGATTGACCATCTGACCATTCACGCGACTAACACTACGACCATTTTGCAAAATTTCACGCCGGATGATAATTTCATCACCCAATTCTAAACCTTGCTCATCAAAAAGTTCCTGTAAAAGGCGACTGTTTTCAACCGAGAAAAGCCCCTCAATCTCTGCCTTTGGCGCACCGTGGCGAATAACGTCTGTCGTTGCACGAGCCCCCAACATGAGATTCATAGCGTCGATAATGATAGACTTTCCAGCACCCGTTTCCCCGGTTAAAACAGTCATACCCTTTTCAAAATTGAGGGAAATAGCCTCAATAATGGCAAAGTTTTTTATCGAAATTTCAAGTAACATATAGACCTACCAATTTTTTACTTGTTCAAAGATTTCCTCAGCTAGACTTTCACTTCTGGCAATGACTAAAATCGAGCTATCATCAGCTAAACAGCTAAAAATCTTATCCGCAAAAGTCTCGGTTAACTGAGCTTTTACAAAAGCTGTATTTCCTGGGATGACTTGGAGATTGATCATCTTGTCCATCAATTCAGCTGACTCAATATTGTCTTCAGCCAGTTGCAAACTTTTTACGATTGATTTTGGCAATTCATAGACATAGGTGTTGTCTCTCAAAGGGATTTTGACAATACCTAGTTCTTTGATATCTCGTGATACCGTCGCTTGAGTGGCAGTGATGCCTGCTTCTTTCAAATGTTCTACGATTTCTTCTTGCGTGCCGATTTGATAATCTGTCACAAATCGTCTAATTTTTTCAAGTCTCTCTTTTTTATTCATTTTTAAATTGACTATGCGCCCTCTCTACTACTTCTTCAATATCAGCAAGAACCTGATTGCTTGCTGACTCTTCTTTTTTCAAATACGCTAAAAACTCAATATTTCCATGTCCACCTTGGATGGGAGAAAAGTCCAAACCAAGGACTGAAAAGCCTTCCTCTACTGCCATGGTTGTGACAGATTCAAGGACATTCTGATGAACCTTGGCATCTCGAATAATTCCATTTTTTCCAATCTGATCACGTCCTGCTTCAAACTGAGGCTTAACTAGAGCCACAACCTGACCTTGATCAGATAATACACGGTGTAAGGCCGGAAGAATCAGACTGAGGGAAATGAAACTCACATCAATACTGGCAAAGCTCGTCTCCTGCTCGAAATCAGTCTTTTCAGCATAACGGAAATTAAACTGCTCCATGCTGACAACTCGTGGGTCTTGGCGTAATTTCCAAGCCAACTGATTGGTACCAACATCAACTGCAAAGACTAACTCAGCACCATTCTGTAACATGACGTCTGTAAAGCCCCCGGTAGAAGCACCGATATCAATTGTGGTCACCCCATCAACTGACAAATCAAAGACCTGCAAGGCCTTCTCCAGTTTCAAGCCACCACGGCTAACATACTTAAGTTTCTCCCCCTTGAGTTTTAACTCGGTGTCATCTGGAATTTTCTCTCCTGGCTTGTCAAACCGCTCTCCATTAAGAACTGCTACGACTAGGCCAGCCATGACACCGCGCTTGGCCTGCTCTCTCGTTTCAAACAAGCCCTGTTTATAAGCTAGTACATCCACTCTTTCCTTAGCCATTGATTCTCAAACTTTCTACTACTTTCACAATCGGCGCTGTTTCAAAGCTGACTTGCTGGGCAATTTCTTCTAACTTGGCATTAGCTTGATCCAAGGTTTGGTTACAAAATGCAATGGCCTCTTCCAAGCCCAACAAGGCTGGATAGGTTGATTTTTCAGCCTGCAAATCCTTTTGTGGAGTCTTGCCGATTTCCTCAAAACTAGCTGTCACATCCAGCACATCATCTCGAACTTGAAAGGCCAGCCCAATCAATTCACCAACCGTTTTCAATTTTGCTTGGATTTCAGGCGCCAATTCAGCTATAATAGCTGCTGCTTGGAAAGGATAAGCTAGTAATTTCCCAGTCTTATTGGCATGAATGGTCTGAAGTTCTTCCAAGGACAAATGCTGGTGTTCGCCCTCCATGTCCAAAACCTGCCCTGCCACCATTCCTAGACTTCCTGAAGCAAGGGATAAGTTGGCAATCAAATCCACCTTGATCTGACTTGGCAAATCCGCCTGCGCTATTAAGGCGTAAGGATCTAAGAACAAGGCATCTCCTGCCAAAATTGCCATTGCTTCGCCAAATTTCTTGTGATTGGTCAAGCGTCCCCGACGGTAATCATCATCATCCATGGCAGGAAGATCATCGTGAATCAAGCTCCCTGTATGAATCATTTCCAAGGCCGCAGCCACCTGCGCGTGAGCCGGTTTAATAGCGACCTGCAAGGCTTCCAGAACTTCTAACAATAGAAAAGGCCGAATACGCTTGCCACCAGCATGAATAGAATAGAGAACAGACTCTCTTAAGCTCGAAGCAAACTGCTGGTCTCCATAAAAATCTTCCAAGGCCGACTCGACAAGAGCTAATTTTTCTTGCTTCTTCATTCAAAATCACTTTCTGTTCCGTCTTCTTGCATGACCTTAACCAAGGTCTTTTCAGCCTTGTCCAGCGTCGCTTGGAGCTCTTTTGACAAGACCATGCCCTTTTGAAAGGCAGCAATCGCATCTTCCAGAGCAATTTCACCATTTTCTAAACTTTGGACAATGGTCTCTAGTTCTGCTAGATTTTCCTCAAATTTCTTTTGTTTTGACATCTTTAACCTCTAATTCTACTTGACCATCTCGCATCAAAAGCGTCACTTGGTCTTTTTTCTTCAAATTTTCAACCGAATCGATGACTGACTCTTCTTTTTTGACAATAGCATAACCACGCGCCACGATTCGACTGGTATCCAACATCAGCAGGGCTTCTGAAAGTCGCTTGACTTCAGCAACCTTAGCATCATAAACCAGCGCCATTTGGCTACGGAGAAGCTTGTCCAACTGACCTAGACGGTCTTGATAGCGTTGGATTTTGGTAACGGGTGATAATTGTACCAGTCGATGCGTCCTTGCTTGTACTGTCTGTTTGTTATCAGAAATCCGTGTTCGCAAACTTTGTTTCAAACGCAATTGCAGTTGATCCAAGCGTTGCAAATAGCCATCATACAAGCGCTCTGGCTGTCTAAAGATAACAGACTGACTGCATTTTTTCAAAGCTTCTTGTTTCTTAGATAGGACATTTCGGACTGCTGTTGCCATCCGTTTTTCCTGATTTTGCAAATGAGCTAATAGATCCAACTTGGTCACAGGTGTTGCTAGTTCAGCTGCAGCTGTTGGCGTCGCAGCGCGGCGATCTGCCACAAAATCTGCTAAAGTCACATCTGTCTCATGTCCTACACTAGAGATAACTGGCAAACGAGATTCAAAAATAGCTCGTACCACAATTTCTTCGTTAAAGGCCCAGAGATCCTCGATGGAACCACCACCACGACCAATAATGAGCAAATCCAAATCGTCCCGTTGATTGGCACGCGCAATATTTCGAGCAATTTCCTCCGCAGAACCCTCACCTTGAACCTTAGTTGGATAAAGTAAGATATCGACACCTGGAAATCGCCTGCTGACTGTCGTGATAATATCTCGAATAACGGCTCCACTACGGCTAGTCACTACACCAATTCTCTTAGAAAATTGGGGCAGAGGTTGCTTGAACCTCTCTTGAAACAGGCCTTCTTCTGTCAATTTTTTCTTGAGTTGTTCAAACTGAATCGCGAGCGCCCCAACCCCGTCAGGCTCAGCCTTTTCAATGATGATGGAGTAGCTACCGCTCGGTTCATAGACCTGTACACGCCCAATCACATTGATCTTCATTCCTTCTTCCAGATCGAAGCCTAATTTCTGATAAATCCCAGACCAGATGGTCGCTTGTATAACTGCATGGTCATCTTTTAGGGAGAAATATTGGTGAGTAGGTCGTTTACGAAAGTTGGAAACTTGACCAGTTAAATAGACCCGTTCCAAATAAGGGTCTTTATCGAATTTCATTTTCAGATACTTGGTCAAAGTTGTTACCGATAAATACTTTTCCATCTCCACCTACTATTCATTTTCTTGCTCTTTCATGGGTATTATTATACCAAAAATATGCCTAAAAATCTTCATTTATGTACCATTATGAGGGAAAAATAAAAAAGGAGACAAGGCCTCCAAATCTGTTTATTTACTATTTCGAGCTTCTTCCAAAATCTTTGCAATCTTGGTCGTCAAAAGGTCAATAGCAACTGTGTTGCTGACTCCCTCAGGAATGACGATATCAGCATAACGCTTGGTTGGTTCGATAAACTGATGGTACATGGGTTTGACCACACCTAGATACTGGTCAATAACACTATCCAAACTACGGCCACGCTCTTCCATATCGCGCTTGATACGACGAATAATGCGCACATCGTCATCCGTATCCACAAAAATCTTGATATCCATCAAATCGCGTAGGCGCTTGTCCTCCAAGACCAAAATCCCCTCAACGATAAAGACATCTTGAGGCTCCTGACGATAGGTCTTGCTACTCCGTGTATGCTCTGTATAGTCATAAGTCGGGATGTCCACCGGACGCCCTGCCAACAATTCCTTAATCTGCTCAATCATCAAGTCTGTATCAAAGGCAAAAGGATGGTCGTAGTTGGTTTTGACACGCTCTTCAAAGGTCAAATGAGACTGATCCTTGTAGTATGAATCGTGCTCAATCATGGAAATCTTTTCATCAGGAAAATGCGATAAAATGGCTCTTGAAACACTGGTCTTACCTCCACCAGAACCACCTGTCACTCCGATAATGATTGGTCTATTTTGCATGCTATCCTCCGTTTTTTTATCCGTGGTCTATTCTATCACATTTTTTGCAAAATTTATAGTCTGATTTGGATAGTCTAGGGGAAACAACACTCCCTACACCTCAGTTAGACTAGCTAAAAACCTTCCTTGGCTTGTAGAGATTGTCCCGTTTTTCTAGAATGGCTAACAATTTATCTTCTTCAAAAGCAGCTAATTCTTGTTCTGTTTGTTCGAGCTCTATAAAACGACCAAAGCGTACTTCTGTAGCCTCTTCTGGAGTTAGTAAAACTTTGACGAGGTCTCCTGTCCCAATCTCTAGAGGATGGAGAAAGTCCAGTTGACCAATCTCCACTCTTTCAGCAATTTCTTCCAATGTAAGAGCATCTTCAAGCTGTAGACCGGCAGCACTAGTCCGTGTCAAATGTGACATATGGGCCGCATAGCCAAGTTTTTCTCCCAAGTCAACCGATAAGGTACGAATATAGGTTCCCTTGCTACATTTCACACGGAAAGTAAAACGTGCTAGATTCCCCTCATGAGAAATCGGACTTGTTCGTTCAAAGTGATAAATGGTCACCTGACGTTCTGGACGCTCCACTTCCTGATCTGCACGTGCATACTCATAGAGCTTGCGACCATTGACCTTGACTGCCGAATACATAGGTGGAATCTGAGTGATAGGCCCAGTCAGACTGGCTATCGCTTCATCGACAAGCTTTTCATCCAAGGGCGATAAAACAGGTGTCTCTGCGACCACTTCCCCACTGACATCCTCGGTTGTCATGGAATAACCTAAAGTGATTTCCCCTTCATAGACCTTGCCTTCATCCTGCATAAACTCAACCATGCGTGTCGCCTTGCCAACCGCAATAGGCAAAACGCCCACTACATCCGGATCCAAGGTTCCACCATGACCAATTTTCTTGGTTCCCAAAATCTTACGCAGCTTAAAAACCGCATCATGCGAGGTCATCCCCGCTTCTTTTTTTAAGTTGATAATACCGTTCATGTGTTGCTTTCTCACTCCCCCTTCAGCGCATCAAACTTGGCTTTCATAGTTGGGTTTTTTCGGGTCAATTTTTTTACTGAAACATCTTCCAATTTGTTATTGGCGAGGCGGAGTTGGTTTTCGGATGTGGTTAGGAATTTCTTGACCTCTTCCATTCGTTTGATGGCCTTGTCGATTTCATCGATTGCTTTACCAAAGTTGGTCGAAGCAGAGTTGTAGTTTTTGGCAAAAGCTAGTTTAAAGGCATCCAAATCTTCCTCAAAGTGAGTGATATCAATGTTTTGTTCACGGACAAGTGCCAACTCTTGCTTGTATTTGAGAGAATTAAGAGCCGCATTACGCAAGAGACCAATTAACTGGATGAAGAACTGGGGACGGACCACATACATCTTTTCATACTCGTGGCTGACATCAACAATCCCTGTGTTAAAGTAATCGTTATCGGCCTCAAGCATGGTCACCAAAACGGCATACTCACAGTTCTTCTCCCGACGGTCCTTGTCCAATTCCTTGTAGAAGTCCGCATTCTTGTGCTTCTTCTCTGTTCCGTCCGCTTCATTTTTCATCTCAAACATGATGGAAATGAACTCTAGACCATTTTCATCAAAATCACGGAAGATAAAGTCTCCCTTAGATCCACGCGCAGAGACCTTGTTATCCTTCTCAAAGTAGGCATTTGGAAAAGCAAAACTGCGGACCTTGTTAAACTCACTCTCTGCATATTGTTCCAAACTTTCACCGATAGCTTTTGTGGATTGTTGAGCCTTGAAATTCTTGTAGAATTCGACCTGTTCACTGGCAGCCTTAAGCTGGGCTTCGTAATTCTGCTTAACAGAAGCCAAAGACAGCTCGTTTTCCTTTTCTTGCAAGAGGAGCTGATTTTTGACCTGATCACGCTCTCTTTCTAAATCAGAGAGAGTCTTTTGGAGTTGGTTTTCATGCTCTAAACGCAAGGTAGCCAATTGGTTTTCCAAGGCCTGTACTTCCTTATCCTTTGCCAATAAAGCCTGATGGCTGGTCTGCTCAACTTCTTTCTTAGCTAACTCTTTCTCTGTATCAAAGTTTTGGATTTGACTCTGCAGTTGAGCGATTTCTTGATCCTTCTGAGCCAGTTTAGTCTGTTGTTCATTCATAGCCTTCTGCTCAGCCAAGGCCAACTCCTGCTTCATTCGATCGTGCAATTCCTTATCAAACTCTGCCGTTCTCACTTGGGATAAGAGTTCGGCATACTGACTCTCATTTACTGTAAAGACTTCCCCACAGTTGGGGCATTTGATTTCGTTCATAACTTTCCTCTTTCTAGACTTCTGTAACCATTATATCATGCCTGAGGGAAAATCAAAAACAGTGAGTCGAAACCCACTGTTTATATCTTTTACTTTAAATTTTTTCCAAGGCCAAGCGCAAGTCTTCAATCAAATCCTCTACATTTTCAAGTCCGATAGACAAGCGGATTTGGTTTGGTGTGACACCTGCTGCTTCTAGATCTTTTTCTGACAACTGACCGTGGGTAGTTGTCGCAGGATGGACAACAAGAGATTTGGCATCTGCTACGTTTGCAAGGTCAGAGAAGATTTCCAGATTATCAATCACCTTGCGAGCTTCTGCCTCTCCACCTTTAACATGGAAGGTAAAGATTGAACCAACACCTTTTGGCAAATATTTCTCAGCCAAGGCATGATAAGGACTGTCAGCTAGTTTTGGATAATTTACCTTCTCTACCTTAGGATGGTTGACAAGGAAATCAACAATTTTCTCTGCATTTTGCACATGGCGTTCCACACGAAGAGAAAGGGTTTCAAGTCCTTGGAGTAAGAGAAAGGCATTAAATGGCGACAAAGCTGCACCTGTATCGCGAAGCAATTGAACACGGACAGCGATAATAAAGGCTGCTGCACCCACATCACGAGTATAGCTCAAATTGTGGTAGCTTGGGTCTTCCTCAACAAATTGAGGGAATTTCCCTGAAGCCGCCCAGTCAAAACGGCCACTATCGACAATCACTCCTCCAATAGTCGTACCATGCCCACCGATAAACTTAGTCGCAGAGTGAATGGCAATATCTACACCGTGAGAAAAGACATTAATCAAATAAGGTGTAGCAAAGGTATTATCCGAAACTAGTGGAATCTGGTGTTTATGCGCAATCTCAGCCAATTTTTCCAAGTCAGGAATGTTTATCAAGGGATTCCCCAAGGTTTCAATCAAGACAAGCTTGGTATTGTCATTGATAGCTGCTTCTACTTCTTCCAAATTATCCACATCCACAAAGGTTGTTGTAATTCCATAACGAGGAAGGGTTTCCTTCAAGAGGTTGAAGGTCCCACCGTAAATAGTTGATGCAGCCACCACATGGTCACCTGCATGGGCAAGCGCCAAAATAGTGTAGGTTACAGCAGCCATACCTGATGCTGTCGCTAGCGCTCCAACACCACCTTCAAGAGCAGCAATTCTTTCCTCAAAGGCTGCTGTTGTAGGGTTTGTGATACGAGTATAAATGTTCCCTGGTTTTCTCAAGGCAAACAAATCGGCACCTTCTTGCGTGTCATCAAAAACGAAGGATGTTGTTTGATAAATCGGTACTGCACGAGATTTAGTCGCTGGATCAACTACTTGCCCAGCATGTAATTGTAGGGTTTCAAATTTAAAATCACGAGTCATATGACGACCTCCAAATAGCTTCATTAGGGATATTGTATCATCTTGTGCCAGTCTTTTCCAATACTGATTTTCTATATTTTGATATAAGGAACAACTATGACTAGTCTTACACATCAAACAAAAAAGCACGATTCACTCGTGCTCATTTCTTTAATCGACATAAGTATCTTCGTTTTTGTTGAGGAAGGCGTATGGTAAGCCCATCAAGAGACCCCCACCGATAAAGTTTCCGACAAAGGTTACACCCCAGTGACGAAGAATATTAGGAATGTCAAAGTTAGCAATTGAATCTGCTGCAACGCTGAACTTAACAATCGCAAAAGAAGCAAAGTTCGCAGCAATGTGTTCGTTTGTTAAGAATACAAACATGTAAATTGCTGATAAGACAAGCCAAAGTTTGGCCCCACCATCTTTCACCAAAACAAAGGAAAGAATGGCAATGTTTACAAAGATATTGGCTAAAATACCTTCAAGTAAGACTAGCTCATTGGAACGGCCTAACTTCATCTCTACAACTCCTGAAATGAAGCTATCATGTGTTAGATTTGCATAGGCTGCTGAGTGGGCAAATCCCCAACCTGCTATCAAAGCTCCGATGAGATTGAACAAGGTACAGTAAAGTAAAATCTCAGCTGTTTTTCTCCAAGAAATTTTTTTCAAGAAACTACCAGCTGTCAAAAACATCATATTTGAAGTTACCAGCTCAGCATTCAAGAAAACAATGTAGGCCAATCCCCAAGCAAAAACAAATGGGAAGAGAAAACGTCCACTACCTGGAGCGATCTTATTAATCAAGTCAGCCCCAACTGCACCCGCAGCTGTACTAAATGTTAGAAAGGCACCTGCAAACATGGAACGAATCGCATACTTAAACTTACTTTGGCTATAAAGACTTTCTTTCTTCTTACAAGCAAATTCAATCTTTGAAATAAATTCTGAAGAGACCATAAAAAACTCCTAAACTTTTATTTGTGATAATTATAACATAATTCTTGTTTTCTAGAAAGCGTTTTCCGTAAATTTCTAAAATATTTATCTTAAAAATCTATATCGTAAGGCTTACAAACCTTTTTCATATGAACTATTTTGATTCTATTTGTTCATATAAAAAACCAGTGAAATAGCACTTCACTGGTTCATTCATAATTAATATCGTTGTCTATACGGTTGATTAAAGGCCTTCAAAATATCCTCAGAAGTCTCAGAATAAGCCTTTGAGTCTTTGAAGATTCCTTTGACGATTATACGCTCGGTCTCATTATAATCAACACAAGTAACCAAAGTAATCTCCTGCACACCAATACGATCATCGATTTCGTCTACACGATCTGGTGTAACACGTTTTACTTCTGTAATCTCATAAGTATAAACTTTATCCTTATCCGTCAGATAAATTTTCATACCCGATTTGGCATTGACCAAAGGTGAGAAGAGCATTTGACTGGCATTTTCAGCAGTAAAGATATGGTGACTTGCTAGAGAATAGTTCCCTTCTCCCATTTTTTGATCTGGTTTCATGGTCCCTGCTCCGTAGAACAAGTTTACATTATCCAAACCTTTAAAAATCGGTAAGTTTATCTCCACTTCGGGAATAGCAATACCTCCAATAACGGGAAGTTTCTGAGCATCCCATTGTGAAGCCAATACAGCTTCGGATGAAATAGACTTAACAGAGTCAAAATCAAAATTCCCTTCGGTTTTTAGATTTTCATCTATATTTTCCTTAGTGACTTGATTGACTTGGTATTTATTGGTATTCCAGACCAAAAAGAGATCGCGAATCTTTGAATTAAAAATTAAAGCTAGCGATAAAAGAATTAAGAAACCTGCTAAAATATTAATAAATAGATTTCTGCGCTTATTCTTCTTATTTTTCGTTTTTTTATGAGACATTATACTTCACCTTCTGTTTCAATTTCAGTCCCAACTTCTTCTTTTTCTGCCGCAGCAACCGTTGTAAAGGTCACAATCTTAGCATCCTGATCTAGACGCATCACCTTAACTCCCATAGTTGAGCGTCCAGTTTGTGAAATATTGGCAACATTTGTACGGATCATGACACCTGTATCTGTGATAATCATCAGGTCTTCATCTCCTTTAACAGTAAGAAGACCTGCTAGAGGACCATTCTTCTCAGCAACATTGGCAGTCTTCATCCCTTTACCACCACGGCCTTTAGTAGGATATTCAGTAGCAAGGGTACGTTTACCGTATCCTTTTTCAGTGATGATGAGAACTTCGTCTTGGTTTGTAATCACGCTAGCACCAACTACTGTGTCACCCTCACGAAGATTGACTCCTCGAACACCAGTCGCGATACGGCTCATGCCACGAACAGCTGATTGATTAAAGCGAACAGCATAACCAAACTTGGTACCGATGATAATATCTGTATCTTCTTCTGTCAGCAAGACATTAATCAATTCGTCTTCATCCTTGAGATTCAAGGCTTTAAGTCCATTTTGACGAATATTAGCGAACTCTTTGACACTGGTTCTCTTCACAATACCGTGACGAGTTGTAAAGAAGAGATAAGCGTCATCACTACGTTCAGACTCAACGTTGATGATGGTCTGAATACTCTCACCTTCGTCTAACTTCAAAAGATTGACAACTGGTAAGCCCTTAGCGGTACGACCGTATTCAGGGATTTCATAACCTTTTAGTCGATATACGCGTCCTTTATTGGTAAAGAAGAGCAAATGATCATGGGTACTGGTTGAAACCAACTCACGCACAAAGTCATCATCCTTAACTCCGGTACCTTGAACTCCACGGCCACCACGTTTTTGTGCAGTGAACTCACCTTGGTCCAAACGTTTGATATAGCCCTTATTAGAAAGGGTAATCAAGACATCAGTTTCTTCAATCAAATCTTCATCTTCAAGAGTTAAGACTTCTCCGATCATCAACTCCGTACGACGCTTATCACCAAACTTGCGTTTGACTTCGTCCAGCTCCTCTTTGATGATTTGCGCCACGCGCTCAGGTTTGGCAAGAATATCAGCCAAATCTGCAATCAAGGCAATTAATTCATCATATTCAGACTGAATCTTATCACGTTCCAATCCTGTCAAACGACGAAGACGCATATCAAGGATAGCTTGACTTTGACGCTCTGAAAGCTTAAACTTGCTCATCAACTCAGCTTGTGCTTCGGCATCTGTTTCACTTGCACGGATAATACGAATCACTTCGTCGATATGGTCAAGTGCAATTAGAAGACCTTCTAAGATGTGCGCACGCGCTTCTGCTTTTTCCTTGTCAAAACGAGTACGGCGAACAACCACTTCTTTTTGGTGCTCGATATAAGCATCCAAAATTTGACGAAGGGACAAGATTTTTGGCACGCCATTTTCAATCGCCAACATGTTGAAACCAAAGTTGGTTTGCATCTGGGTCATCTTGAAGAGGTTGTTAAGGATAACGTTGGCAGACGCGTCGCGTTTAACCTCGATTACAAAGCGAACGCCTTCACGGTTGGACTCATCACGTACGGCTGTAATGCCCTCAATTCGTTTTTCCTGAACCAAGCGAACAATATGCTCATGTACCTTGGTTTTATTAACCATATAAGGGAATTCCGTTACAACAATCCGCTCACGACCCGTCTTAGTGGTTTCAATCTCTGTACGAGAACGAAGGACAATGGAACCTTTACCAGTCTCATAAGCCTTATGGATACCTGATTTCCCCATGACAAGAGCACCAGTCGGAAAATCTGGACCAGGCAAGACTTCCATCAAGTCCTTAGTCGTCACTTCAGGATTATCCATAACCAACTTCACTGCATCAATGGTTTCACCCAAGTTGTGAGGTGGAATATTGGTTGCCATCCCAACAGCGATACCAGTTGCCCCATTGACCAAAAGGTTTGGAAAACGAGCTGGCAAAACCAAGGGTTCACGTTCGTTAGCATCGTAGTTATCTACGAAATCAACTGTGTTTTTATTGATGTCACGAAGCATTTCCAGAGCAATCTTGCTCATACGTGCCTCAGTGTACCGCTGCGCGGCAGCACCGTCCCCGTCCATAGAACCAAAGTTTCCATGCCCATCAACAAGCATGTAACGGTAGCTCCACCACTGAGCCATACGAACCATGGCTTCGTAAATAGAGGAATCTCCGTGTGGGTGGTATTTACCCATAACATCCCCTGTAATACGGGCTGATTTTTTATGAGGTTTGTCTGGTGTAACACCTAGTTCATTCATTCCGTATAGAATACGACGGTGAACAGGTTTTAAGCCATCTCGAACATCAGGAAGGGCCCGCGCAACGATAACGCTCATGGCGTAGTCGATAAAGCTGGTCTTCATCTCCTTTGTCAGATTGACATTCACTAAATTTCTATCCTGCATTCATAAATGCCTCATTTCACTATTAGTAATTAGATATATTATACCATAATTCGTCCTTCATTTCAGTCTTTGGAAATCACTAAAACGTTTACATCGATGACCGAATAGAATATTCGTGACAAAGCTTTTTAAAAGTGATAGAATGAAAGTGTCTGGGGATTCCCCTAAAAAAAAATGAAGGAGATGTTTAGATAATGACTTCAACTAAACAACACAAAAAAGTGATCCTTGTTGGTGACGGTGCCGTAGGTTCATCTTACGCTTTCGCACTTGTTAACCAAGGAATTGCACAAGAGCTTGGAATTATCGAAATTCCACAATTGCACGAAAAAGCTGTTGGTGATGCGCTTGACCTTAGCCACGCCCTTGCCTTCACTTCACCTAAAAAAATCTACGCTGCTCAATACTCTGACTGTGCAGACGCTGACCTTGTTGTTATCACTGCAGGTGCTCCTCAAAAACCGGGTGAAACTCGCCTTGACCTTGTAGGTAAAAACTTGGCTATCAACAAATCAATCGTAACACAAGTTGTTGAATCAGGTTTCGATGGTATCTTCCTTGTTGCAGCTAACCCAGTTGACGTTTTGACTTACTCAACTTGGAAATTCTCTGGATTCCCTAAAGAACGCGTTATCGGTTCAGGTACTTCACTTGACTCAGCTCGTTTCCGTCAAGCACTTGCTGAAAAACTTGATGTTGACGCTCGTTCAGTTCACGCCTACATCATGGGTGAACACGGTGACTCAGAATTTGCCGTTTGGTCACACGCTAACATCGCCGGTGTAAACCTTGAAGAATTCCTTAAAGATACTCAAAACGTTCAAGAAGCTGAATTGATTGAATTGTTCGAAGGTGTTCGTGACGCTGCCTACACAATCATCAACAAAAAAGGAGCTACATACTATGGTATCGCTGTAGCGCTTGCTCGTATCACAAAAGCAATCCTTGATGACGAAAATGCAGTACTTCCACTTTCAGTCTTCCAAGAAGGTCAATACGGTGTTAAAAACGTCTTTATCGGTCAACCAGCTGTTGTTGGTGCACACGGTATTGTTCGTCCAGTTAACATCCCATTGAACGATGCTGAAACTCAAAAAATGCAAGCATCAGCTAAAGAATTGCAAGCTATCATTGATGAAGCATGGAAAAACCCTGAATTCCAAGCAGCTTCTAAAAACTAATGAAAAGAAGGTTCTCATCCATGGGAACCTTTTTCTTTTTTCTTTTTGCCCCAAAAATACCCCAAAGCAACAAAAAAACCTATCGACCAAGCAATGAAGCTTGATACAATAGATTTTTTGAAAATTCATTATTTAACAGCGTCTTTAAGAGCTTTACCAGCTTTGAATGCTGGAACTTTAGAAGCTGCGATTTTGATTTCTTTACCAGTTTGTGGGTTGCGACCTTTACGTGCAGCACGCTCACGAACTTCAAAGTTACCAAAACCGATCAATTGAACTTTTTCACCAGCTGCAAGGTACTCTGTTACTGCTGCGAATACAGCTTCAACTGCTGCTGCTGAGTCTTTCTTAGTCAATTCTGTAGCTTCTGCTACTTTAGCGATCAAATCTTGTTTGTTTGCCATGTTAACAAATCCTCCAAATAATTTCTAATTAACAAATATAATCATATCCTAAAATCGGCTATAGGTCAAGTCAAAAACACTATTTTAACCATTTTTTCTCTATTTTTTTAGGAATTGTAGCGAATTAGAATCGCCCAAGCATTCTCTCCAGTATGAGTTTGAATAATAGAGCCAGTTTCCAATACAGAGATTGGCTTCTCAACATAAGGTTGCAATAATGCCTTCATCTCATTCGCCCATTCGTTCGTTCCAGCATAGGAAATTCCAATCTCTGCAACTGATTTTTGGGAAAGAGTATTGGTTAATTCCTCAAGCCACTTTTTGAAAGTTTTCGCTCCACGTCCTTTGGCGATAGGTTGGAGTTCGTGGTTTTTCATCTGCATTACTACACGAATATTCAAGAGTGAGCTTAGTAATCCTGTCACACGTCCAATACGACCACCCTTAACTAAGTTTTCTAGCGTCGAAACACCGATATAGAGTTCTGTATGATTTTTAACGTCCTCTACATGAGCCAAGATCGTTTCTAAATCTTTACCTTCTTTAGCAAGTTTTGCGGCTTCAACAACTTGGAACTTCATTGCTTGATCTGTAAAAGAACTATCAATAACCGTTACATCAGCAGTTGAGAGGCTGGCCCCTTGGCGAGCAGCTTCCACAGTTCCAGACAAGGCATGGGACATGTGAATGGCGATAATTTGACTGCCATCTTTACCTAGTTCTTCAAAGACCTCAGCAAACACTCCCACAGGGGGCTGGCTTGTTTTAGGCAGATTCTTACTTTGTTGCATAAGATGAAGAAATTCTCCCTCTTTCAAATCTGCATCCGAATAAAGCACACTATCAATCATAACTGATAGAGGGACAACAGTGATATTTAATTCTTTAACTACTTCTGGTTCGATAGTAACAGAAGAGTCCGTTACAATTTTTACTTGTGTCATAATTCAATCTTTCTATTCTTCTTGATAGGATTGGGATTTTCTCCTTTATTATATCAAAAAAATGATAAAAAAACATAAGTGATCCGATGAAAAGAACTGAATTTTTGGTATAATCTATCTATAGAAAAGTGAGGAACAGCCATGATTCGAAAACTTCAACCGATTATCACTATTATTCTTGGAGCTGCTATCTATGCCTTCGGTCTTACCTACTTTGTTGTTCCTTATCATTTATTTGAGGGAGGGGCGACAGGTATTACCTTGATTACCTACTATCTTTTTAAAATCCCTGTCTCATTGATGAACCTCTTGATTAATATCCCTTTATTTATACTGGCTTGGAAGATATTTGGACCTAAGACCCTCTACTCTAGCCTTCTAGGATCTATTTCTCTTTCCATTTGGCTAGCAATCTTTGAGCGCATTCCTTTGCACATCGACTTGCAAGGGGATCTCATCATTGTCGCTTTAGTCTCAGGAGTCTTACTGGGAGTTGGTTTAGGAATTATCTTTAATGCTGGTGGAACCACTGGTGGCTCTGATATCGTTGCCCGTATCCTCAACAAATATACTAATATTTCGATTGGTAAATTGCTTTTTGGGATTGACTTTTTTATCCTAATGTTGATTTTGATCATCTTCCAGGACCTTCGTCTAGTTACCTATACCCTCTTGTTTGACTTTATCATCGCTCGTGTTATCGACTTGATCGGCGAAGGAGGTTATGCTGGTAAAGGATTTATGATTATTACCCAATATCCTGATCAATTGGCCAAAGAGATTAACGATGAACTCGGACGTGGCGTTACCTTTATATCTGGTCAAGGCTACTACAGCAAAAAGGATTTAAAAATTATCTACTGTATCGTCGGTCGAAACGAAATCGTTAAAATGAAGGATATGATTCACAAAATTGATCCTCAAGCCTTTATCACCATCACTGAGGCTCATGAAATTCTGGGTGAAGGATTTACTTATGTGAAAGATTAAAAAAGCTGGGAATTCCCAGCTTTTATTCTTCTTCTGCGAGCGTTGAATGGCGGAACCCGTAAGTAAAGTAAATGACTAGACCAACTACAAGAGCGATGCCAAAGGCAATCCAGGTATCTAGGCTATATTGAAGCATAAAGGAAACACAGATAAGGATGGAAAGAATTGGCAAGAGTGGTACCAAAGGAGTTTTAAACTCTCCCTCTTTTGGCATGCCCTTATCCTTTCTGAGTTTTATTATTCCGTAGGCTAGCAAAATGAGATAAGCTAGCGTACAGATATTTAAGAAGGCTGCAATACTGGCTAGAGGAAAGACTCCTGCAGCAATGGCTGAAGCAATTCCTGTTAAGAGGGTCGCATTTTTAGGGACGCGACTGGTCTTGCTTAATTGTTTGAAACTTTGAGGTAAAAGTCCATCACGTGCTAAGCTATAAATCATCCGAGACAAAGCATAAGTCATGGAGATACATACAGTTATCAGGGTTAGAATGGCTACAAGCGAAACATAATTTGCCGCCCAACCGATACCAATACTCCGTAATGAAAATGCTACTGCATCGTCCACATTGAGCTTACTGTAGTGAACAATCCCTGTCAATACTAAGGTTACCAAAGCATAGAGAATAGTGACGATTGTCAGAGAAAGGACAATTCCGCGAGGAATATTTTTTTGCGGGCTTTGAATTTCATCAACTGCCATGGAAATAGACTCAAACCCGAGAAATCCAAAGAACATCAAAGATGCACCCGCCATAATCCCAGTACTTCCACCATATAGTTGACCAAAACCAAATGGAGCAAAATTCGTCCAATTTTCAGGCTTGATGTACCAAATACCAACTAGGATAAATAAGGCGAGAGCTGAGAATTTCAAGACCACTAAAAGCGAATTAAATCTCAAAGCTGCCTTGGAATTTAATAAAACCAATCCCGTTACCAAGGTCAGTACTAAAATAGGCAGAAGATCGATATAGGTACCTTGTTCAGGGTTAAAGGTTCCATTCAAGGCTTGGGGCATGGAGATACCATAATTACTGAGTAATCCCTTAAAGTAAGCAGCCCAGCCAGACGCCACACCTGAAACAGCCGTCATGAATTCCATAATGGTCAACCAGCCAGCAATCCAAGCTGGCAATTCTCCTAGAATCGCATAGAGGTAACTATAAGCGCCACCAGTTGCAGGCACACGAGATGCAAATTCTGCGAAAAAGAGGGCTGATAAAGAAACACACAGGGCAGAAATCACAATGGAAATCACTAGTGAGGGACCAGCTAGGGTAGCCGCTGCTGTACCTGTAATGGTGAAAATCCCCGTCCCCACCATGGCACCGATCCCTAGAAGAATCAAATCCCACAATTTCAAATGGCGATGCATCTCTGTCTGTCTCAGACTAACATCCTTGGTTCTAAAAATATTCATTCTTCATCTCCACTAAATGTAATTGTTTTATTTTACCATATAAAAACAGTTTTGTGAATATTTATTAGGTTATTTTTTAAAAAAATTCTGAACAGAAAGGATTCCTGTTCAGAATTTGCATTTTTACCCACTGATTCTTTCAATTAGTTACTCATCAAGCGAGTAGGCTCAACAGTATACCCATTGAAAGTTTTTGGGGATTTGGGATTTTTTAAACTTCAAAGTAAGGGAAGGGACGGTCACTATCTAAAGGACGATTTGGAACTTCTTGTTCCAAAATAGCGCGCCAACCTGATACCAATTCTTCAAAAGTCAATTGGGCTTCTGGAGAAGCTGTTGTCAGCTTCCGACCAAACCAAGCCATGGTTGCAGTTTCAAACTGAAGCATAGCGTACTGGATTACTGGTACATTTGCCTCTTCATAATTTTCATTTACTGCACGCGCTACTTCTGCCGCTTGCGGAAGGAGTTGATTGCTGATTTTATCAACAACAGTCGCATCCATCTCTCTCCATGAAAGAAGTTGACCATTTACCTGATAAAAGAGCTCAAAGGTTTCTTGATTTTCTTTGAAATTAGTAAGAACAAAAGCACGTTCCACGGCCTCAGGACCACCAACGCCTTTTACAGCGTTTATCAAGAGGTTTTGTTCCATTTGTCGCCAATAATCATCTGCTTCTTCTACTAAATCAACTGTAAAAGGTGGAACAATTTCCTCGACAGGAATTTCACCTTTATTCGCTTTTTCAACATTACCAAATAATTTTTTTAAGAATCCCATTTGCTTCTCCTTTTTGGATTTATCCGACTGAACCTTCCATTTCATAACTAATCAAGCGGTTCAGCTCAACTGCATATTCCATTGGAAGTTCTTTTGTGAAGGGCTCGACAAACCCCATGACAATCATCTCGGTTGCCTCAGATTCTGATAAACCACGGCTCATGAGGTAGTAGAGTTGTTCCTCTGAAATCTTAGATACTTTGGCTTCGTGCTCCAAAGCAACTTGCGAGTTGTGAATTTCATTAAACGGAATGGTATCTGATGCTGACAAGTCATCCATGATAATGGTATCACACTCGATGTGAGAAACAGATTTCTTAGAGT
>CAUSWL010000014.1:0-27779 GCA_963535345.1 uncultured Streptococcus sp. | reverse complement strand
CGTCAGCAGATGATGTGCAGATGTACGAATTTCTCAAGTATTATGAGATTCCGGTTATCATCGTTGCGACCAAGGCGGACAAGATTCCTCGTGGTAAGTGGAACAAGCACGAATCAGCAATCAAAAAGAAATTAAACTTTGACCCCAGTGACGACTTCATCCTCTTTTCATCTGTCAGCAAGGCAGGGATGGATCAGGCTTGGGATGCAATATTAGAAAAATTGTGAGGGAAAGAAATGGCAAAAACAATTCATACAGACAAAGCTCCAAAAGCAATCGGACCATATGTTCAAGGGAAAATCGTTGGCAATCTTTTGTTTGCTAGCGGTCAAGTTCCCCTATCTCCTGAAACTGGAGAAATTGTAGGAAAAACAATCCAAGAACAGACAGAACAAGTCTTGAAAAATATCGGTGCTATTTTGGCAGAAGCAGGAACAGACTTTGACCATGTTGTTAAAACAACTTGCTTCTTGAGCGATATGAATGACTTTGTTCCTTTTAACGAGGTTTACCAGACTGCCTTTAAAGAGGAGTTCCCAGCTCGTTCAGCTGTAGAGGTTGCACGTCTTCCTCGTGATGTAAAAGTCGAAATTGAAGTGATCGCAGAGATTGGATAAGCTAGTTGAAGTTTGGCTCTGCCAAACTTTTTTTGATATAAGGAGAGATAGATGACAAAGAAACAACTTCACCTGGTGATTGTGACAGGGATGAGTGGCGCAGGGAAAACGGTAGCCATTCAGTCCTTCGAAGATTTGGGATATTTTACCATTGACAATATGCCGCCAGCCCTCTTGCCAAAGTTTTTGCAGTTGGTAGAGACCAAGGACGATGACCACAAACTGGCCTTGGTAGTCGATATGCGTAGTCGTTCCTTCTTTTCAGAGATTCAGGCTGTTTTGGATGAATTGGAAAACCAAGATGATTTGGACTTCAAAATCCTCTTTTTAGACGCAGCAGATAAGGAATTGGTAGCCCGTTACAAGGAAACCAGACGGAGTCACCCACTTGCTGCAGATGGTCGAATTTTAGATGGCATTAAGCTGGAACGTGAACTTTTGGCACCTTTGAAAAACATGAGCCAAAATGTGGTGGATACGACAGAACTCACCCCACGTGAACTTCGTAAAACCATTGCTGAGCAATTTTCAGACCAAGAACAAGCCCAGTCTTTCCGTATCGAGGTCATGTCTTTTGGATTCAAGTATGGTATTCCTATCGATGCAGACTTGGTCTTTGATGTCCGTTTTTTGCCAAATCCATACTACCTTCCGGAACTCCGCAATCAGACAGGTGAGGATCAAGCAGTTTATGACTATGTGATGAATCATGAAGAGTCTGAAAGTTTCTATCAGCACTTACTTGCCTTGATTGAACCCATTTTGCCAAGTTACAAAAAAGAAGGCAAGTCTGTTTTAACCATTGCAGTAGGATGTACAGGTGGACAGCACCGTAGTGTTGCCTTTGCAAAACGAATCGCTGAGGACCTTGCTAAAAACTGGCCTGTCAATGAAAGCCATCGTGACAAAGACAGAAGAAAGGAAACGGTAAACCGTTCATGAGAAAACCAAAGATAACGGTAATTGGTGGAGGAACTGGTATCCCCGTCATTTTGAAAAGCTTGCGAGAAAAGGATGTTGATATCGCAGCCATCGTAACGGTAGCTGATGATGGTGGCTCTTCTGGTGAACTAAGAAAGAATATCCAACAGCTGACACCACCAGGAGATCTTCGCAATGTTCTGGTAGCCATGTCGGATATGCCTAAGTTTTATGAGAAGGTTTTTCAGTACCGTTTCTCAGAAGAGGCTGGAGCTTTTGCGGGTCATCCACTGGGGAATATCATCATAGCAGGGCTTTCTGAAATGCAAGGGTCCACTTATAATGCCATGCAGCTGCTAAGTCTCTTTTTCCACACAACAGGAAAAATCTACCCATCAAGCGATCAGCCTTTGACACTGCATGCAGTCTTTAAAGACGGTTCTGAGGTGGCAGGTGAGAGCCACATTGCAGATCATCCAGGCATGATCGATCATGTCTATGTGACCAATACCTTGGATGATGAAACACCGCAAGCCAGCCGTCGAGTAGTCAATACCATTCTCGAGAGTGACATGATTGTCTTGGGGCCTGGTTCCCTCTTTACATCGATTTTGCCCAATATTGTCATTGAGGAGATTGGACAGGCTCTCTTGGAGACCAAGGCAGAGATCGCCTATGTCTGCAATATCATGACCCAGCGTGGGGAAACAGAGCACTTTTCAGACAGTGACCACGTGGAAGTCCTCCATCGACACTTAGGTCGGCCATTTATTGATACGGTCTTAGTTAATATCGAAAAGGTTCCTAGAGAATACATGGATACCAACCGTTTTGATGAGTATTTGGTTCAGGTAGAGCATGACTTTGCTGGTCTTTGCAAGCAGGTTCCTCGTGTGATTTCATCCAACTTCCTTCGTTTGGAAAATGGAGGAGCCTT
The DNA here is from genome assembly GCA_963535345.1 of uncultured Streptococcus sp. Lineage (GTDB taxonomy): Bacteria > Bacillota > Bacilli > Lactobacillales > Streptococcaceae > Streptococcus. The sequence goes on along the minus strand of CAUSWL010000014.1, from coordinate 25,304 downwards.
CCATGATGGCGATTTGATTGTAGACGAATTGATGCGCATTATACAGGTGAGAAAATGAGTTTCACAGTTGCAGTAAAAGAGGAAATTCTTGGTCAACACCATCTCAGTCGTTATGAACTATCGGCCATTATCAAGATGTCTGGAAGTATCGGTCTATCTAGTTCGGGCTTGACCTTGTCCGTCGTGACCGAAAATGCCAAGTTGGCTCGGCACCTTTATGAGTCCTTTCTCCATTTTTATGAGATCAAGTCAGAAATTCGTCACCATCAGAGAAGCAATCTTCGCAAGAATCGTGTCTACACGGTCTATACTGATGAGAGGGTGCAGGAGCTTTTAGCTGATTTGCGGCTTGCGGATTCCTTCTTTGGTTTGGAGACGGGTATTGATCCCGATATCTTAGCAGATGAGGAGGCTGGTCGTGCTTACTTATGTGGGGCCTTTCTGGCAAATGGTAGCATTCGAGATCCTGAGTCTGGCAAGTACCAGTTGGAGATCAGTTCCGTTTATCTGGACCATGCCCAAGGACTGGGCTCTCTTCTTCAGCAGTTTTTGCTGGACGCCAAGGTTATTGAGCGCAAGAAAGGTGCAGTTACCTATCTCCAGCGGGCAGAAGACATTATGGATTTCTTGATCGTAATTGGGGCTATGGAGGCGCGTGATAATTTTGAGCGCGTCAAGATTTTGCGTGAAACCCGTAATGATCTCAATCGGGCTAATAATGCCGAGACAGCTAATATTGCTCGAACGGTTTCTGCTAGTATGAAGACCATCAATAATATCAGTAAAATCAAAGATAGAATGGGTTTGGAAAATTTACCCGTGGATTTGCAAGAGGTAGCACAGTTGCGGATTCAGCATCCAGACTACTCTATCCAGCAGTTGGCAGATAGTCTGAGCAATCCCCTAACCAAAAGTGGCGTCAATCACAGACTTAGAAAAATAAACAAGATAGCAGATGAACTATAAAACCACGAATCAGTTGATCCGTGGTTCTTTTCTTATAAACTGGTTGAGTGTTTGGGTTGCACTTTTTGCTCAGGGTCAATGTAGTTGATAGCATTGTTAACGGCAGTTGGTGCTTCACCCAGTCCTGTCGCAATCAAATCAATCTTACCTTCATAGTAGCAGCAGTCGCCGATAGCATAGATACCTGCTTGGCTAGATTCTTGCTTGCTATTGACGATAATCTTGTGACGGTTGAGGCCCAGCCCCCAATTTTTAAGATTGCCAACAGATGATTTGAAACCATAGTTGACAAAGAGGTGGTCTACTTCGATAGTTTTGGTTTCATCTGCTTTGACTTTGGTGATTTCTAGTTTGTCGAGTGTTTTACCATCTCCAAGGAGTTGGCTAGGGACGAACGGTGTCTTGATGGTCACAGATGATTCTTGTAGGGCTTGGACACTGTGTTCCAAAGCGCGGAAGTTATCTCGACGGTGAACGAGAGTAGTTGGGGCAATTTTTTCAAAAGCCAATGCCCAGTCAACTGCTGAGTCTCCTCCACCAAGGATGGTCACTTTCTTACCAGCGTATTGCTGGATATTGGAAACGTGGTAGTGGATATTTTCATAGTCCTCAACACCGTCTAATTCGAGTGGACGTGGTTTAAAGGCACCACCCCCCATAGCAATGATGACGGTTTTAGTCAGGTGATTTCCCTTGTTGGTTGTGATGCTAAATCCTTCATCTTGTTTCTCAATCTCAAGAACCGTTTCGTTGAGGTGAACAGGTGTGTCAAAGCCATCTAGCTGCTCAAGCAAGCGATTGGTCAGCTCTTCCCCAGTTAAGTTTGGAAAACCTGGCACATCAAGGATTTGCTTTTCAGGGTAGAGGATGGCAGGCTGACCACCGAGCTGGGGAAGGGAGTCGATGATTTGGACTTTAGCTTGGCGTAGGTGGGCGTAAAAGGCAGCAAAGAGGCCGACAGGACCGCCCCCTACAATGGTAATATCATAGAGTTGAGACATGATTTCTCCTTCGTTTTTTCTAGTCAGTTTATTGTATCATAATTTTGCTTAATTTAAAATGAAGTAGGATAGGGAAAAAATGGGCAAAAAATGGTATAATGATGAGTAAAGTGTTTTGACAGGGAGGAGGCCAAGGATGAATTTTCAACAATTATCCAATTTACAATACTGGACGAGTTTGTTTTCAAGTCCTTGGAGTATAGTCACCAATCTGATTGATATTCTCATTGTGACTTATATTTTATATCATTTTACTAAAGCTATTGCAGGCACCAAGATTATGATATTGGTCCGTGGAGTCTTAGTTTTTATTCTAGCCCAGATTCTTTCCAATATGATTGGTTTAACAACTATTTCCTGGTTGATCAATCAGATCATCACCTACGGGGTGATTGCAGCGGTGGTTATCTTTTCACCAGAGATTCGAACAGGTTTGGAGCGATTGGGCCGGGCTACTGATTTCTTCTCCAATGCCCCTATCAGTGCGGAAGAGCAAATGGTTCGTGCATTTGTGAAATCAGTTGAATACATGAGTCCTCGTAAGATTGGGGCGCTTGTAGTGGTTCAGAGAGTGAGAACCTTGCAGGAATACATCTCGACAGGGATCCCTTTAGATGCTAAAATTTCGGCTGAATTGCTTATCAATATTTTCATTCCCAATACTCCCTTGCATGATGGTGCTGTTATTATCAAGGAAGACCGGATTGCTGTAACTTCAGCCTATCTACCCCTGACTGAAGATACCGGGATTTCCAAGGAGTTTGGAACGCGTCACAGAGCGGCAATCGGTTTGTCGGAAGTGTCAGATGCTCTTACCTTTGTGGTTTCGGAAGAAACGGGTGGAATCTCAATCACCTATAATGGAGTCTTTAAGCACGATTTAACCTTGGAAGAGTTTGAATCGGAGTTAAGAAGAATCTTACTTCCAAAATCAGAGAAAAAGCAAGGTCTGAAAGAGCGCTTGCTAGGAGGATTGAAACATGAGAAAAAATAGTCTATACATCATTTCTTCCTTCTTTTTCGCCTGCATTCTCTTTATCTATGCAACATTGACAAACTATCAGAATAGCAACAGTGCCAGACAGGTGCGGACGGAGACTTATACAAACACAGTTCTTAATGTCCCAATTGATATTCAGTATGACAGTGATCAGTATTTTATCAGTGGTTTTACATCTGAGGTGACGGTCTTTCTAACAGGGTCAAACAGAGTTGCTTTGGCGAGTGAGATGCAGGAAAGTACCCGCAAATTTAAGGTGACGGCTGATCTTTCTGATGCCAGTGTAGGAACCATCGAAGTTCCTCTAACCATTGAAAATCTTCCGAGCGGTTTGACGGCTGTTGCGACACCGCAAAAGATAACAGTGAAGGTCGGTAAAAAAGCAAAACGAGACAATGTCATTGTTGTGCCGGAGATTGACCCTAGTCAGATTGATTCTCGCGTGAAAATCGATACAGTTACTGTATCAGATGAAAAAGTAACGGTTATTAGTGATGAGGAAACCCTCTCCAAAGTAGATCGTGTCATTGCCATCTTACCGACGAGTGAACGGATAACTAGAAACTACTCGTCCTCTGTTCCTCTACAAGCAGTCGATAAAAATGGAAATGTCTTACCAAGCGTCATTATGCCGTTTGACACAACTATGAAAATTACAACAAAAACAGCAACGTCTAGTTCAAGTAACTCGTCAACAAGTTCCTCAGAAGGCAGTTCGTCTTCAACGAGTTCAGAAACAAAATCAGATTCGTCTAAACAATAATAAATAATAGAAAAGGATGATAAATAAAATGGGTAAATATTTTGGGACCGATGGAGTCCGTGGAGAAGCAAACGTAGAACTGACACCAGAATTGGCTTTTAAACTAGGCCGTTTTGGTGGATATGTCCTCAGTCAACACGAAACAGAAGCCCCTAAAGTCTTTGTAGGACGTGATACACGTATCTCAGGAAAAATGTTAGAATCAGCCTTGGTGGCAGGTCTTCTCTCTGTAGGGATTCACGTCTACAAACTTGGTGTCCTTGCAACACCAGCAGTAGCTTACTTGGTAAAAACTGAAGGAGCGAGTGCCGGTGTCATGATTTCTGCTAGCCACAATCCAGCCCTTGATAATGGAATTAAGTTCTTTGGCGGTGATGGCTTCAAACTAGATGATGAAAAAGAAGCAGAAATTGAAGACCTGCTAGATGCTACGGAAGACACTCTTCCTCGTCCAAGTGCAGAAGGCTTGGGAACCTTGGTAGATTATCCAGAAGGCTTGCGTAAGTATGAGGGCTACCTTGTTTCAACTGGAACTCCTCTTGATGGAATGAAGGTTGCCTTGGATACAGCTAATGGTGCCGCTTCTACAAGTGCCCGTCAAATCTTTGCAGACCTTGGAGCTCAATTGACTGTTATAGGGGAAACACCAGATGGTCTTAATATCAACCTTAACGTTGGTTCAACACATCCAGAAACCCTTCAAGAAGTGGTCAAAGAAAGCGGATCAGCTATTGGTTTGGCCTTTGATGGAGACAGTGACCGTTTGATTGCTGTTGATGAAAATGGAGATATCGTTGATGGTGATAAAATCATGTACATCATCGGTAAATACCTTTCTGAAAAAGGACAATTGGCCCAAAATACAATCGTGACAACTGTTATGTCTAACCTTGGTTTCCACAAGGCCTTGGACCGCGAAGGTATTAACAAGGCAGTCACTGCAGTTGGCGACCGCTACGTTGTTGAAGAAATGAGAAAATCAGGCTACAACCTTGGTGGTGAACAGTCTGGTCACGTTATCTTAATGGATTACAACACAACTGGTGATGGTCAATTATCAGCTGTCCAATTGACTAAAATCATGAAAGAAACAGGCAAGAGCTTGTCTCAACTGGCATCAGAAGTGACGATTTACCCACAAAAACTGGTCAATATCCGAGTGGAAAATGCCATGAAAGAAAAGGCTATGGAAGTACCAGCCATCAAAACAATCATCGAAAAGATGGAAGAAGAAATGGCAGGGAACGGTCGTATCCTTGTCCGCCCAAGTGGAACAGAACCCCTCTTGCGCGTCATGGCAGAAGCCCCAACAACAGAAGAAGTTAACTACTACGTAGATACAATTGCTGCTGTTGTTAAAGATGAAATCGGAATTGACTAAAGCCTAGAAAACTAGATGAAATGATAAAAATGTGGTACAATTGCATAGTAAATTGTAGCAATGGGAGAGAAAAATGAATCTTAAACGAGAACAAGAATTTGTTAGCCAGTATCACTTTGATGCTCGTAACTTTGAATGGGAAAATGAAAATGGAGCTCCTGAAACCAAGGTAGACGTGAACTTTCAGTTGCTCCAACATGACCAAGAAAATCAAGTGACTTCTTTAGTCGTTATCTTGAGTTTCATGATTGTCTTTGACAAATTTGTCATCAGTGGAACGATTTCTCAAGTTAACCATGTGGAAGGTCGTATTGTTAACGAACCAAGCGAATTTAACCAAGAAGAAGTCGAAACCTTGGCACGTCCATGTTTGAACATGCTCAATCGTTTGACGTATGAAGTAACAGAAATCGCCTTGGATCTTCCAGGGATCAATTTGGAGTTTTAGTCATGAAATTAGCTGTCATTACAGATTCTTCAGCCTATTTAGAGGAGAAGACGCTGCAAAGAGAGAATCTATTTATCTTGGATATTCCTGTTAATATCGATGGAGAGGAGTATGTTGAAGGTGTCAATCTAACTGCTGAGGAATTTTATCAAAAAATGGCTCAGTCTGCAGAATTGCCTAAAACTAGTCAACCAAGTATTGCCAAATTGGATGAGATTCTTAGTTCTTTGAAAGACGAGGGTTATACCCATGTCTTGGGACTCTTTCTTTCGTCAGGAATTTCAGGCTTTTATCAGAACATCCAATACATGTTGGATGAGTATGATGGCTTGACCATTGCCTTTCCGGATACCCATATCACAAGTTCCCCTCTCGGATTTATGGTAGAGAGTGCCTTTGAATGGGCAGAACAAGGCGATGATTTTGCCCAGATTCAGGAGAAGTTGGCTATCCAAATTGCTGATAATTCAGCCTTTATCATAGTAGATGACCTCGACCACTTGGTTAAGGGAGGACGTTTGTCAAATGGTGCTGCCATCTTAGGGAATCTCTTCAGTATCAAGCCTATTCTTTACTTTAATGACCAAGGAGTGATTGAAGTTTACGAAAAAGTTCGTACAGAAAAGAAAGCAATCAAACGTTTGGTGGAAATCATCAAGGAGTTGACAAAAGATGGGGACTACCGTATAACAGTCATCCATGGGAACGCTCCTCAAAAGGCAGCGGATTTACGTCAGCTTTTGATGGAGAGTGGTGTGACTGCTGAAATTCCAATTGAAACCTTTGGTAGTGTCATTGGGACCCACCTTGGAGAAGGTAGTATCGCCTTGAGCTATACACCAATCGTCTAAATTGTTCTTACAGACTTTGTATCTTAGCAATTGAACACGGCCTACCTGCCTCTTGAAAAAAGATGTCTGTCTTGCCTTTCATGGAAAGTCAGCGCCATTCCCTATTTTTCATGGGCAGCTAACGTCCTTTGTATCTTGATAATTGAACACGCCTGGAACCCTGTGTGAAAAATATAGTTCTTCCAAGGAGTAGACACTCCTTGATCAGAACTCCTATTTTCACTTTGTGTTCTTACAGGCTTTGTATCTTAGACAGGAGTAGAGATGAGTATTCGAGTAATTATTGCCGGTTTTAAGGGAAAAATGGGCCAAGCTGCTTGTCAGATGGTCTTGGCTGATCCAGACTTGGACTTGGTCGCAGTTTTGGATCCTTTTGAGTCTGAGTCAGAGTGGCAGGGGATTCCTGTCTTTAATGATAAGGCTGACTTGGCTGGTTTTGAAGCGGATGTCTGGGTGGATTTTACGACACCAGCCGTTGCTTACGAAAATACGCGTTTTGCCCTTGAAAATGGCTTTGCTCCTGTCGTAGGAACAACTGGATTCACTAGTGACGAAATTGCAGAACTAAAAGCATTTTCCCGTGAACAAGATTTGGGTGGCTTGATTGCTCCAAACTTTGCCTTGGGTGCTGTCTTGCTTATGCAATTTGCAGCACAAGCAGCTAAATATTTCCCAAATGTGGAGATTATTGAACTCCACCATGACAAGAAAAAAGATGCTCCGAGCGGAACAGCCATTAAAACGGCTGAGTTGATGGCGGAAGTGCGAGAGTCTATCCAACAAGGTGCGCCTGATGAGGAAGAATTGATTGCTGGTGCCCGTGGTGCTGATTTTGATGGCATGCGGATCCACTCAGTTCGTTTGCCAGGCTTAGTAGCTCATCAAGAAGTTATCTTTGGCAATCAGGGAGAAGGATTGATCCTTCGTCATGACTCCTATGATCGCAGCTCCTTCATGACAGGAGTCAATTTGGGAATCAAAGAAGTTGTCAAGCGTCATGAGCTTGTCTATGGATTAGAACACTTATTATGAGATTAACGCAAATGCCTTCTGAATTTCAGAAGGCTTTACCAGTATTAGAAAAAATTAAAGAAGCAGGCTTTGAAGCCTATTTTGTTGGAGGCTCCGTCAGAGATGCCCTCCTCAATCGCCCCATCCACGATGTGGATATTGCGACTTCTTCCTATCCAGAGGAGATCAAGCAGATTTTTCCGCGAACAGCCGATATTGGAATCGAGCACGGAACTGTCTTAGTTTTAGAAGGGGACGAGGAGTATGAGGTAACAACTTTTCGAACAGAGGATGTCTATGTGGACTATCGCAGACCCAGCGCGGTTTCCTTTGTGCGTTCGCTAGAAGAAGACCTCAAGCGCCGTGATTTCACAGTTAATGCCTTTGCCTTGGATGAGACAGGTGAAATCATTGACTTGTTTCATGGTTTAGAGGATTTGAAAAACCAAGTTTTGCGAGCAGTTGGAGTGGCTAGTGAGCGTTTCAACGAAGATGCTTTGCGGATTATGCGTGGTTTCCGTTTTCAGGCCAGTCTCGGTTTTAAACTTGAGTCAGAAACTTTTGAGGCGATGAAGACTTTGACGCCGCTCTTGGAGAAAATTTCAGTGGAGCGCACCTTCGTTGAGTTTGATAAGCTCTTGTTGGCACCTTTTTGGCGAGTTGGTCTGGCTTCCATGATTGAGAGTCGAGCTTATGATTATCTTCCAGATATGGCAGGAAGCCAAGACAAGCTCAACAGACTGTTTGATTTGGAGACTGATTTCACTTTTGAGTCTTCCGAACAAGCCTGGGCGGCTCTCTTGTGGGCTTTGGAGATTAAAGATGCACAGCCATTTTTGAAGGCATGGAAAACCTCACGCCAGTTTGCTAAGCAGGTTCAGGATTTGCTGACTATTTTGGCTTTGCGAGAAGAAGGAGAGCTGAGTAAGCGCGATTGTTACCGCTTTGACTTGGATTTACTTTTACAGGCAGAAAATCTTCGTCAGGCCCAAGGGAAATCAGTCAATCCGCAAGTCATCAAAAAAACTTACCATAGTTTGACCATTCATGATAAGAAAGAAATCCAGATTAATGGTGGAATTTTGATTAAGGAATATGATTACCAGCCAGGACCAGACTTGGGAGAGATTTTAACAGAGATTGAGTTTGCCATTGTCGATGGAGAATTGGAAAATGATCGTCAAGCAATCCATGCTTACCTGAGGGAGAGAAAATGAGTGATTTTATCGTTGAAAAACTAAGCAAATCCGTCGGAGACAAGACCGTTTTTAAGGATATTTCCTTTGTCATCCATGACTTGGATAGAATCGGTCTAATCGGTGTCAATGGGACGGGTAAGACCACCCTTTTAGATGTTCTTTCTGGAGTTACAGGCTTTGATGGGGATGTCAGTCCCTTTTCGGCTAAGAACGACTATAAGATTGGCTACTTGACACAGGATCCTGATTTTGATGATAGCAAGACGGTCTTGGATACGGTTCTATCCAGCGACCTCAAGGAAATCCGGCTCATTCGTGAGTATGAGTTAATCATGCTCAACTACAGTGAGGATAAGCAGGCTCGTTTGGAACGGGTCATGGCAGAGATGGATTCTCTCCAAGCCTGGGAAATTGAAAGCCAGGTCAAGACGGTTCTCAGCAAGTTGGGCATTCAGAACTTATCTACTCCTGTTGGGGAATTGTCAGGCGGTCTGAGAAGACGGGTTCAGTTAGCGCAAGTTCTCCTAGGAAACCACGACCTCTTGTTACTGGACGAGCCGACCAACCATCTGGACATTGCGACCATCGAGTGGCTGACCCTCTTTTTGAAAAATTCCAAGAAGACGGTTCTCTTTATCACCCATGATCGTTATTTCCTAGATGCACTGTCAACACGAATTTTCGAGTTGGATCGAGCAGGCTTGACCGAGTATCAGGGCAATTACCAGGACTATGTTCGCCTCAAAGCCGAACAGGATGAACGCGATGCCGCTCTCCTTCACAAAAAAGAACAACTCTACAAACAAGAATTGGCCTGGATGCGCAGACAACCGCAAGCGCGTGCGACCAAGCAGCAGGCTCGGATCAATCGTTTCCACGACTTGAAAAAGGAAGTTTCAGATAATCCTGCTGAAACAGACTTGACCATGAACTTTGAAACAAGTCGGATTGGGAAAAAAGTCATCGAGTTTCAGAATGTTTCCTTTGCTTATGAGAACAAGCCCATTTTGCAAGATTTTAGTCTCTTGGTGCAAGCTAAAGACCGTATCGGAATCGTTGGGGACAACGGTGTCGGGAAGTCAACTCTGCTTAATCTGATTGCAGGAAGTCTTGATCCGACTAAAGGTCAAGTTGTGATTGGGGAAACCGTTCGTATCGCCTATTTCTCTCAACAAATCGAAGGGTTGGATGAAAGCAAACGGGTTATCAATTACCTGCAGGAAGTAGCAGAAGAGGTAAAGACCAGTGGTGGTTCTACGACTTCCATCGCTGAGTTGCTGGAGCAGTTCCTCTTCCCACGTTCGACGCATGGAACCCTGATTGAGAAATTGTCTGGTGGAGAGAAAAAGCGTCTTTATCTCCTCAAACTGCTCTTGGAAAAACCCAATGTTCTTCTTTTGGACGAGCCGACCAATGACCTAGATATTGCGACTTTGACAGTCTTGGAAAATTTCTTGCAGGGCTTTGCAGGTCCTGTCTTGACAGTTAGCCACGATCGTTATTTCTTGGATAAGGTAGCGACCAAGATTCTCGCTTTTGAAGATGGCAAGATTCGTCCTTTCTTTGGTCATTACACCGACTACCTTGATGAAAAAAACTTTGAAACTGATATGGCCAATCAAATTCAAAAGGCCGAAAAGGAAAAAGTGGTCAAGGTCCGTGAAGATAAGAAACGCATGACCTACCAAGAAAAGCAGGAGTGGGCAAGTATTGAAGGTGATATTGAAGCCTTGGAAAACCGTATCGCTGCTATTGAAGAGGAAATGCAGGCCAACGGCTCTGACTTTGGTAAACTGGCTACTCTTCAAAAAGAACTAGATGAGAAAAACGAAGCACTCCTTGAAAAATACGAACGTTATGAATATTTAAGTGAGTTGGCATGATGGAAGAAAAAGTCATTAAACGTAGTCCCAAGAAAATTATTTGGAATACCTTGTTCGGTCTTTTCGTCTTGTTACCTCTCTCTTATCTCCATTCGTATTCGGAAAAGGGGAGCAAACTTCATGCGATAAGTCTTTTGTTTATGCTAGTTGTCCTCTTTTGCGCTGGAGTAGTCATTTATCAGACTTACAGACTTTTAAGCTGGGATAAGGAATATTTGAGATGTACAGTTAAGGGGTTTTACTACAAACCGAATCCAAAGAAACCCAGTCATTTCTACGCTTGGGCTGATGTAGAGGAATTTTCCTTCTCTCGGATTCGAGGTAAGTATAGGGATTCTTATCGGATTGAAGTTTATTTTAAAAACAAGGAAAATGTGAAATCCCAATCACCTCTAGCCCTACTGAAGAGAAGATGTTTCCCTTTTCATCCGTCAGCAGATTTAATTATCCCTATCTTTCTACTAGATGTAGGACTTCCTGAAAGGGTCTATGAGATCATGAAGTACTATGAAAGAGAATGGCGTATCGAACAAAATCGTCAAGCAAGAAAAGATGCAAAACAAGCTTCGAAAAGCAAATCTTCCAAACCGTCATAGTCTGTCTTTGCTTAAAGTAGAATAATCAAAAAGGCCCTATCCACTGGATAGGGTCACTGTTTGTCTTCTTTTTTAGTTTCCTGGTGGAAAGTATTTTGCCAAGTCTCATGGCGACGCCAGATACTGGTATGGACGATGCCATCTAGCTCATAGCAAATGAGTTTGGTTTTCTGACTAATGGAGGTAATCTGAATGTCCTTAATCGCAGCACTAAGTTCTTTTTCAGACTTATAAGCCTCTTTATCCATCTGCTCTCCATCTTGACGGATATAGAGAAAGTCCTCAGCAAGGAGTTCTTCAAGCTGATTTCCTTGATCAATCAATTGCTCACGCATGAGCAGTTTTTTATAGACATTGTCTAAAATCTCGTCCTCAGGTATGGGAGCAGGCTCGATATGGATATCGGTATCAAAGACTCCAAAACGCTCTTCCAGCATGGATTCGACCTGGTCCGCAATCTCATGACTTTCATAGACAGATAGGTCAGGATTCATCTCCAGGGTGATATCAAGGTAGATATTGCTACCGTAGGTACGCCCTCTTTGGGACTTGACCTTACTAATCTTTGGGATCTCCATGATGGCTTTTTGGTAGTCCTCTAGCAGACGGTCATCAAAGCCATCTGAAAGACTGAAGGAAGACTCGATAAAGATATCATAGGCTGTCTTTAAGATAAAGAAGGTGATAATGATAGCGACCAATTTATCCACGATAGGATAATTGAAACTGCTGGCTAGGATAGCAATGGTCGTCCCAAGCGAGGTGACAGCATCGGAAAGATTGTCCTTAGCAGCTGCCTTGAGAGCCTTGGATTTGGATTTCTTACTGAGGCGTGTGTTATAGAGATAAACAGCAAACATGACCGCTGCTGAAATGATTCCTAGAATCGCTCCCAAAGGATCAATAGGTGTTTGTTCCCGACTGAGGATTTTCTGAATAGTGTCCCGAAGCACATCAAAACCAACATAGAACATGATGATGGAAGTGATCAAGCTAGCCAAATCTTCAATCTTCCAGTGACCAAAGCGATGGTCACGGTCTGCAGGTTGGCGGGCCATCCGAATCCCAATCAAGAGAGCAACATTTCCAATAATATCGGACACGTTGTTGAAACCATCTGCCACCAAACTGGAAGAATGCAGGAGGTGGCCAGTTGCCAATTTTGCAGCAGACAAGAGGAGGTAGGTCGAAATGCTGATAATGGCTCCGCGCTCTGCCAATTTGAGATTTGACATGGATTGGTTCATCGGACTTCCTTTCTAGGCATATAGTATTCTTACATTATACTGGTTTTCAAAGGAAAATTCAAACGATATAGGCTTACAAGATTGGAGGTAAGCTAGTTTTTTATAAGGAAATGTGGTAGAATTGAAGAGTAATATTTATTCGAAAGAGAGCTTGTAATGATAAATAAAAATATGGTCAGTAGGCTACTTAGCTTAAGTTTTTTATTTTTGCCATTTTTATTTTTTTATCTCTATATATCGATGAGAGGTTTTGAATATCCTGTAGTAGATGATATCATGGTGAATCAAACTATATTATCTGGGGATAATATGCTATTACCCTATGTAGGAATTTTATTATCTACAGGGTTGGTCTTTCTTCAAAAAATTTTTACTGATTGGAATATTTTTTTTATCTTTTTAGTTAGTATTTATTGTATTAGTTTTGGTGTCTATGCTATCTTTTTTTATAAGAAAAAACTGTATCTTTTGCTTCCAATTGTGTTTTTAGCCCAATTGATACTTATTAAATATTTTTCTTTTTCCGTTATCGCATATTTATCAGCTACAGCAGCAACTTTTTTACTATTTGACAAAAGGTACATTTCAGGACTATCACTATTGTTCATTGGTTTATCCATTCGACCTCAAATTATATCAAGCTTTATTTTACTGTTATTCCCTTTTCTGCTCTTTGAGTGGATATCTTCTAAAAAAAGAAAAGAAGTTGTTTTATTATTTAGCGTCATTTTACTGATTTTTGCTTCCAATAAACTATATACACTAGGGAAAGCTGACGTACAGGAGTATTTGACATGGAATGCCCTAAGTACGAATTTGAGAGATTATCCTGCTATTGATTATCAAAGACATGCGAATGAATTTGAAGCTTTGGGAGTAAGTGAGAATGATTTGAATGTCTCCACCTACTGGTTATTTGCTGAAAAAAAAGCCTTAAGCAATACTCTTTTAACAAACATTCAATCTGTTCGCTCCCTCTCAGAGAAATACTCGTTTAATCTGCCTCAGATGATATCAGATTTTTTTAAGAATAGTATACTGACAACCTTCTCTTTAGTACTGATTAGTTGGTTCTTGATTTTTAAGCCTAAGAAGCTATACGGATGGTTTGTACCGATTTCCCCCTTACTTTTAATTGGAGCTCTCTTTGTTAGACAGAGGGTAGTAGAGCGCGTATATATCCCTCTAATAGTATGTTTCTTATTAGTATTTATTTTTTATGCTCGATCATTTTATGAAAAAAGATGTTTATTTGATAAGAGGAAGGTGTTCCTTAGCTTACAAATAATGGGAATACTAGGAGGAGCAGTATGGATAAATCAGCTTGGACAAGAACTGTATTGGTTTCCCTATATTCAATCGTCAGTAGTCTCAGAGTACCAAAATCTTGTACAGAGGAATTCGGATAAACTTATTGTTTTTGGTGGATATGGCACTTTGGTTTCTTCACAGCCTACATTGTCAACTTTTAAATTAAGACCCAATCAGTTAGTGACAAATACAACTACATTAGGAAATTGGCAAACTTTTTCTCCTCATTATTATGAACAAATGAAACGATACGGAGTTGAAGAACCTGAAAATCTGTTGTCTTCTGCAATCAACAATCAGAATATTCTCTTCTTTTGGTCCACTTCCTCAGGGAATATGGATAGTGTTAAAAAAATTATGAAAGAACATTATCAGAAGGATGTTTACTTTGAGGAAGTTGAATCTGTCACTTCAGATATGAGCGTTTATCGTTTAAAATTAGGAACAGGAGGATAGTATGAAGAACCGAATTGGTTACATAGATATGTCTAAAGGTTTAGCAATTATATTAGTTATCATTGGACATAGTAGCTTCGTTCCAAACAATGCAAAGTTGCTTCTCTATTCATTCCACATACCGTTGTTCTTTTTCTTATCTGGTTTTACTTTGAATGTTAGAAAATACGAAACCTTCTCAGGCTATTGTTTAAATAAGGTAAAGAGTTTAGTTATTCCTTTTTTCTTGCTAAATAGTTTTGTTTTTCTGTTTCAACTTTTTGTTATGTACCCTGATCAGGTTCTGAGTTTTGATATTCTTCATTTTATAAAACAGTTACTGATTTCAGATCGTTTGCATATTTATTTTCAATTATGGTTTTTGAATGTGATGTTTTTGGCTCATGTTTTCAGTTACTTTATTTTAAAGAGAAGATGGAATTTGAGCCAGTGGGTGATAATAATCTTATCTCTCTTGGTTTTGGTCTATCTCGGACAGAAGGTATATGAGAGGGAGTATTATTTAATTTGGAATATTGATTTAGTTCCTGTTGCTCTGATTTTCATCTTGCTGGGAGTATGGACTAAGAATAATTTACATCAATTAGAAAAGTATTTTTCAATTTACCTTTTACCGATTGGACTTATTCTTACCAATTATAGCAGTAAACTAAACTATCGAGTGAGTGGCTATCAAATTGTTGATTTGTATTATCAGCAAATTGGGAATCATTTCTTATTTTACTTGGCAGCTATTTCAGGAATTTGGAGTGTTCTTATATTTTTTAAAACAATTCCAGAGAGTTCCATTTTGAAATCAATCGGCCAAAAAACGTTGATTTATTATGGAGTACATTCGCCGATAGTTCTGGTGTTAGTAGAAAAATTAGTTAAAGAATTGTCTACGAAATATACTGGAATTTTTGTTAATCAATATATAACGACAGTTTTTGTAGTTATATTAACAATTTTGGGCTGTGAATTGATAGTCAGGATGTTTAGAGGAACCAACTTTCCTTTTGGGATAAAAAGATTAGGAGAAAGAGATGAGTAGACACAAGCCAATTTTATATATCGTTGTTCCATGTTATAACGAAGAACAAGTCTTACCGCATACTAATCCAATGTTTGTTGAAAAAATTGAACAATTAATAAAGAAAGAAGAAATCCACTGCCATAGTAAAATTATGTATGTAAACGATGGTAGTAAGGATCGGACTTGGGAACTGATAGAAAGTTATGCTAAATCTATCCCTTCTGTGGTTGGTGTATCGCAAAGTCGTAACAGAGGTCATCAAAGTAGTGTACTTGCAGGTATGTATGAGGCCATTCAGTTTGCTGATATTGTCATTACTATTGATGCCGATGGACAAGATGATATCAATTGTATGGATAAAATGATTGAAGAATATAAAAGCGGTTCTGAAATTGTCTACGGTGTACGTGATAACCGTGATACGGACTCTGCTTTTAAACGAATTACAGCTGAAGGTTTTTATAAAGTTTTACGCCTATTCGGAGCAGAAGTCGTTTTTAATCATGCTGACTATCGATTGGTTTCTAAAAGATTCTTGAAGGAATTAGAAAAATTCCCTGAGGTCAATCTTTTTCTTCGTGGTTTAATGCCTTTAGTTGGCTTTAAATATTCTTACGTATCGTATAAGCGACATGAACGAATTGCTGGTGAGAGCCATTACCCACTGTCTAAAATGCTTGGTTTGGCTATGGATGGTATTACAAGTTTATCAATAAAACCGATTCGGTTGATTACAAGTCTTGGTGTTTTGACGTCACTCTTTAGTTTTCTATTGATTATTTGGGTTATATGGAGTAAGTTTGCTGGTACAGTCGTGGCTGGCTGGGCGAGCACCTATGCAATAGTTAGCTTACTTGGTGGAGTTCAATTGATTAGTTTGGGTGTAATTGGTGAGTATGTTGGAAAAATTTATCTGGAAACAAAACGTCGTCCTAGATATATTATCAGTGAACGTACTTTTGATTCAGAAAGTGTTTCATCTGATTTTAACCCTTGAAAACTTTTCAAATTTTGATATAATAGTACTACTCAAGGGAGTAGCTGGCAGAAACCTGTGATAGTGTCGTCATTCCGAATTTTATACTGAAAAGTATGCTTTCCGGCACTATCTTAAACAGCGAGACTTGTTATGATTAACAGGTCTCTTTTTGTTTGTCGTGAAAAGATGCGATGAGGGAAAAGAGAGTCTGTTTTGCACACAATGTCAAGGAGGAGACACATGTCAAAAGAACAAAAACGCCAAGCGTTTTATACTCAGAGTCCTGAAGAGGTCTTGAAGGCTGTGGATGCGACCGAGCAAGGTTTGTCATCAAGTGAGGCGGAAAAGCGCCTTGCCGAATTTGGCCACAATGAACTCGAAGAAGGAGAGAAACGATCAATCCTGGTCAAATTCATCGAGCAATTTAAGGATTTGATGATTATCATCCTAGTTGCGGCAGCAATCTTGTCAGTCGTGACTTCTGGTGGGGAAGATATCGCAGATGCCATTATCATCTTAGCCGTGGTAATCATCAATGCTGCCTTTGGTGTTTACCAAGAAGGGAAAGCAGAAGAAGCTATCGAAGCCCTCAAATCCATGTCTAGTCCAGCTGCCCGCGTTCTTCGTGATGGGCATATGGCGGAGATTGATTCTAAAGAATTGGTACCAGGTGATATCGTCGCTCTCGAAGCTGGTGATGTAGTACCTGCAGACCTACGTTTACTAGAAGCCAACTCTCTTAAAATCGAAGAAGCTGCCTTGACAGGTGAGTCTGTGCCAGTCGAAAAAGACTTGACAGTTGAACTTGCTGCAGATGCTGGTATTGGGGACCGTGTCAACATGGCCTTCCAAAACTCTAACGTGACCTATGGTCGTGGGATGGGTGTTGTTGTCAATACAGGTATGTACACTGAAGTTGGTCATATCGCTGGTATGCTTCAAGATGCGGATGAGACAGACACACCACTTAAACAAAACTTGAACAACCTTTCTAAGGTCTTGACCTATGCAATTTTGGTCATTGCCCTTGTTACTTTTGTAGTTGGAGTCTTCATTCAAGGAAAAAATCCACTTGGTGAGTTGATGACCTCTGTTGCCCTTGCCGTTGCAGCCATTCCAGAAGGTCTCCCAGCTATCGTAACTATCGTTCTTGCCCTCGGTACTCAAGTTTTGGCTAAAAGAAACTCTATCGTTCGTAAGTTGCCAGCTGTAGAAACTCTTGGTTCAACAGAAATCATCGCTTCTGACAAGACTGGTACGCTGACTATGAACAAGATGACCGTCGAAAAAGTCTTCTACGATGCGGTTCTACATGACTCAGCTGATGACATTGAACTAGGTCTTGAAATGCCCCTGCTTCGTTCAGTTGTCTTGGCCAATGATACGAAAATTGATGTGGAAGGAAACTTGATTGGTGATCCAACCGAAACAGCCTTTATCCAATATGCTTTGGACAAGGGCTACGATGTCAAAGGATTTTTAGAGAAATATCCTCGTGTGGCTGAGTTGCCATTTGATTCTGAACGTAAGCTCATGTCAACAGTTCATCCACTTGCAGATGGACGCTTCCTCGTAGCTGTTAAAGGTGCGCCAGACCAACTCTTGAAACGTTGTGTTCTTCGTGATAAGGCTGGGGATATTGCTCCGATTGATGAGAAGGTTGCAAACCTCATTCATACAAACAACTCTGAAATGGCCCACCAAGCCTTGCGCGTCCTTGCAGGTGCTTATAAGATTATTGATAGCATTCCAGAAAACCTGACTTCTGAAGAGCTTGAAAATGATTTAATCTTTACTGGTTTGATTGGGATGATTGACCCTGAACGTCCTGAAGCTGCTGAGGCTGTTCGTGTGGCTAAGGAAGCGGGAATTCGTCCAATCATGATCACAGGTGACCATCAAGACACTGCAGAAGCTATTGCTAAACGTTTGGGAATCATTGATGCAAATGATACAGAAGGCCACGTTTTAACTGGTGCTGAACTCAATGAACTGTCAGATGAAGACTTTGAAAAAGTAGTTGGTCAATACTCTGTTTATGCCCGTGTGTCTCCAGAACACAAGGTTCGTATCGTCAAGGCTTGGCAAAAACAAGGTAAGGTCGTTGCCATGACAGGTGATGGTGTCAATGATGCGCCAGCTCTGAAAACAGCCGATATCGGTATCGGTATGGGAATCACTGGTACAGAGGTTTCTAAGGGGGCTTCTGACATGATCCTTGCAGATGATAACTTTGCGACTATTATCGTTGCAGTTGAAGAAGGACGTAAGGTCTTCTCAAACATTCAAAAGACTATTCAGTACCTACTTTCTGCCAATACTGCTGAAGTATTAACCATCTTCCTATCTACCTTGTTTGGTTGGGACGTCTTGCAGCCAGTTCATCTTTTGTGGATCAACTTGGTAACAGATACCTTCCCAGCTATCGCTCTTGGTGTTGAGCCAGCTGAGCCTGGTGTCATGAACCATAAACCACGTGGACGCAAGGCAAGCTTCTTCTCAGGTGGTGTTTTGAGTTCTATTATCTATCAAGGTGTACTCCAAGCAGCTATTGTTATGAGTGTTTATGGTCTTGCCCTTCTTTACCCAGTTCACGTGGGTGACAATCATGCCATTCACGCAGATGCCCTTACTATGGCCTTTGCAACACTTGGTTTGATTCAGCTCTTCCATGCCTACAATGTGAAATCTGTTTACCAATCCATCTTGACAGTTGGCCCATTTAAGTCTAAGACCTTCAACTGGTCCATCTTGGTATCCTTCATCCTTCTCATGGCAACAATCGTCGTAGAACCGCTTGAAGGTATCTTCCATGTTACCAAACTGGACTTGTCACAATGGGGTATTGTTCTAGCTGGAAGCTTCTCAATGATACTTATCGTCGAAATCGTTAAGTTTGTTCAACGTAAACTTGGTCTTGATAAGAATGCGATTTAAAAAGAAAGTCATCTTCGGATGACTTTTTTTGCATTTGAGGGAAAGGACTAGAAGTTGCCCCCTTTTGTGCTATAATAAAGTAAAGTTGTAAGGAGCGTAAGAGAATGGAAAAGAGAATTGTCCGAGATGTCTTATTCTTGTCGCAGGTCTCGAAAGCTGCAAGTCAAGAAGACCTTTATCTGGCTAAGGATTTGCAGGATACCCTGCTGGCTAATCGAGAGACCTGTGTCGGTCTGGCGGCTAATATGATTGGTGTGCAGAAGCGCGTGATTATCTTTAATCTTGGTCTAGTTCCCATGGTTATGTTTAACCCCATTCTCCTTTCCTATAAAGGACCTTACGAGACAGAGGAAGGTTGTTTGTCTTTGACTGGGGTTCGAACGACGACTCGTTATGAAACGATTACGGTTTCCTATCGCGATAGCAAGTGGCAGGAACAGACCATTACGTTAACAGGCTTTCCAGCTCAGATATGCCAACATGAACTGGATCATTTGGAAGGACGGATTATTTAGGAGGAATTCAGATGAAACGCATACTATTTGAACTTGTTTTTATCGCAACGACTTGGTATATCTTTTTACCACCCTTCAATCCGACTAGTTGGGAATTCATCTTCTTTCTCTGTGGGCATTTGGTGGTGATGGGGATTTTGTTTAGTTTCCGAAAGGATACCAATCTCCTCAAAACTGTTCACCTACGCCATGGCAAGGCTACCAAAGATCTCAATCTAGAAGGATTCCTTTTTACCAAACTTAGTAGAGGATTGTTTCTGGCTGCAGGTATCATCTTTGCCCTTGCTGGTCTGGTAAGCCTGGTAACCTCTAGCTTTTTCCAAGCAAAAAATTATGCTAATGTGGTATCTATCACAGAAAAAGATTTTAAAGATTTTCCCAAGAGTGATACCAGCAAGGTTCCAATCCTAGATCGGAGTACCGCCGAAAAGATTGGAGACCGTTATCTAGGCTCTCTGACGGATAAGGTCTCCCAGTACGTAGCAGCAGATACTTATACCCAGTTGACGGTTGATGGCAAGCCCTATCGGGTTACACCTTTGGAGTATGCCGACCCGATCAAATGGTTTAATAATCAGTCCAAGGGAATTGGCGAGTATATCAAGGTTGATATGGTGACAGGAAATGCGGAATTGGTGGATTTAAAAACGCCAATGAAGTATTCAGACTCTGAGTATTTTAACCGAGACGTCAAACGTCATCTTCGGATCAAGTACCCAACCAAGATTTTTAAAACGCCTTCCTTTGAGGTGGATGATGAAGGCAATCCTTACTATGTAGCAACCGTTTATCAAAAACAGTTTGGTCTAGGAGTCCCTCGTCCTTCGTCTGTTATTATCTTAGACGCCACCAATGGAGAAACCAAGGAATACAGCTTGGATGAAGTACCAGAATGGGTGGATCGTGTCTATCCAGCAGAAGAAACCATCGAGCAAATCAACTACAACGGCAAGTATAAAGACGGCTTTTGGAATGCCTTGATTTCTAAGAAAAACGTTACCCAAACGACCGAGGGCTATAACTATCTTTCTATCGGAAATGACATTTATCTCTATACGGGGGTGACTTCAGCCAACGCTGACGAAAGTAATCTAGGATTTATCCTTGAAAATATGCGCACTGGTGAAATCACCAAGTACAATCTAGCATCAGCAACCGAAGAATCAGCCCGTGCTTCCGCAGAAGGAGCAGTGCAGGAAAAAGCCTATAAGGCGACCTTCCCTATCCTTGTCAATCTCAATGACAAGCCTCTCTATATCATGGGCTTGAAGGACAATGCAGGCTTGGTCAAGGAGTATGCATTGGTCGATGCAGTGGAGTACCAAAACGTTATCGTAGCAACTACGGTAGATGAACTCCTCAGCAAATATGCCAATAAAAATGACCTCGAGCTGGATAACGAAACGGTAGAAAACATTAAAGGTATCGTCTCAGATCTTAAATCAGCTGTCATCAAAGGTGATACTGTCTACTTCTTCAAAATTGATGGCAAGATTTATAAGGTCAAGGCTTCCGTGTCAGACGACCTTCCTTACCTCGAAAATGGGCAATCCTTTGAAGGTCAAGTTGGAAAAGATAATTATCTCAAGACCTTTAAAGTACAATAATACCCTTCGAAAATCTCTTCAAACTACGTCAGCGTCGCCTTGCCGTACTCAAGTACTGCCTGCGTCTAGCTTCCTAGTTTGCTCTTTGATTTTCATTGAGTATAAAAATAGGTTTTCTCAGTTCAAGGAGAAAAAAGATAAATTCTTATCTATCTTAACAAGCTTAGCTGGCACAGCCCTTGTTCTCGTGGCTATCTGGTTAGGATGGCCAAAATAAACAGAGAAACCTCGGTGTGAACCGAGGTTTTTAAGATGAAATTCTTGGTCGTGATTGAAAAATATGCTACACTAACAATATGAAAATTTTAATCCCAACAGCAAAAGAAATGAACACAGACCATCCTTGTATCGAAGCGCTCCCCTTGAGGAAAGAAAGTCAGGCAGTCCTTGACTCACTGGCGCACTACTCAGTCAGTGAATTAAAGACTTTTTATAAGGTATCTGCCGAGAAAGCAGAAGAAGAGTACGGCCACATTCAAGCTCTAAAAGATCACAGGGCTAAAAACTATCCAGCCTTGAAACTCTTCGATGGTCTCATGTATCGTCACATCAAACGAGATGGGTTAACCGAGGCTGAACAAACCTATCTTGAAAATCATGTCCTGATTACCTCAGCTTTATACGGTGTTGTCCCCGCCTTATCTCCAATGGCTCCTCACCGTTTGGATTTCTTGATGAAGTTAAAAGTTGCTGGTAAGACTTTAAAGAGTCATTGGAAGTCAGCTTACGATGAGGCCCTACAGGATGAGAACTTGATATTCTCACTCCTATCATCAGAGTTTGAAACTGTATTTTCGAAGGAAATTAGAGAAAAGATGGTGACCTTCAAATTTATGGAGGACAAGGCAGGCCAGTTGAAAATCCACTCAACCATTTCAAAAAAAGCCCGTGGTGCCTTTTTGACCGCCTTGATAGAGGGGCAAGTCCATACAGTCGAACAAGCTCGCAAGCTCAGTTTTGCAGGTTTTGACTACCGAGCTGATTTATCAAGTGATTTAGAACTCGTCTTTGTGAAACAAGCATAAAACCAGCTCATTCGAGCTGGTTTTTGCTAGATTAGTTGATGGCTGCAAGAAGGTCGTCAGCTTGTTTTGCAAGTGATGAAGCAGTTGCTTCTTCTAACACCAATTTTCCGTCAGCCCAAGCAGAGTCATTGACGCGAGCAGCTGTAAAGTCACCAACGACTTGTGTACGGATAAATGGCAAGAGGTCTTTGTAAATGGCAAAGAGTTGATCGTGACCGGCATTGGCTACAGATGAGACAGTAACAAACTTGTCTTGGAGGGCAGAAGCACCACGTGTATCAGACAAGTCAAGGGCACGAGAGAGCCAGTCAAGCAAGTTTTTCACTGTTCCAGGGATAGAGAAGTTGTAGACTGGAGAGAAGATCCAGATAGCATCCGCATCGAGGACTGCTTCACGAGCAGCAGCTACAGCTGGATGAGTTGGAACTTCCAAATCTTGGCTGAAGAGAGGAACAGCTGAGTAATCAAGATAGCTAACTTCCGCTTTTCCAGCAAGTGCTTTTTCAGCTTCGAGGGCCATTTGGTGGTTGAAAGAATCTTGGCGTAGTGAACCGACGATAAATAATACTTTTTTAGACATGATGTGTCTCCTTTTGTTTAAAATTTAAAGAGCGAACTCTCTTGTTACCATCTATGTTACAACAAATAATACTAATTAGCAATAATTTTGCTCACAAATTTTTAAATTTTTTTAAAATGCGGATTAAGTCTTCCTTTTCGCCATCTTCCAAGATGCTGAGTGCTTCTACGATAGAATCGATATGGTCAGGAAGAACCTCTTCGATTTTTCTGCGTCCTGCAGGTGTTAATTTCAGGAAAAAGGAGCGACGATCCTTGGGGTCGCAAGTTCTAGAAATCCATCCATCTCGAACCATATTTCGAATGACAACAGTCATGTTTCCAGAAGTGGCTAGCATTTTTTCAATCAAATCCTGAATGCGTAGTTCTCCCTTGCTATAGAGGGTTTCCAAAACTGAAAATTGGGTGGGTGTTAGCCCGTGTTCTTTAGCAGCCTTGGCTTCATATGGTTTAAAAGTCCGTATGGCTTTATTAAGGACGATAGCCGTTTTTAAGTCTAGTTGATTATCGGAAATTTTCTCTTTCAAATATTGTTTCATAAGCTTTATTTTATCAATAATGAGAGAGAAAAACAAGAACTTACATTTTATAGGAAAAGATTCTTAGAATGTTCCCGTCTTCACTTGTAATAAAGAAGGAGAGATGGTAAAATAGACGAGTGAAACTAAGACAGAAAAAAGCAAAAAACAAGCTACTTTTACAGTATGGAATCGGCATTGCTCTGGTAGTACTAGTCATGACCACTTCCTTCCTTTATCTGATATCACTCAGCATGAAACCCTATCAAGATGCTAGGGTTGAAGGAGAAAAACTGGCCAAGCAGTATGCAGAATTGGAAAAGGCAGATCAGGTTGATTTCTATAATGGACTAGAAGGTTATTACAGCATTTTAGGACATAATAAAAAGCAAGAGGCCATTGCCGTACTGATTGAAAAGAATGACCACAAGATTTATGTTTATCAGCTTGATAAGGGGATTTCTCAAGACAAGGCAGCGACGATTTCGAGGGAAAAAGGAGCTAGCGACATTGACAAGATTACCTTTGGTCGTTATCAGGACAAGCCGATTTGGGAAGTCAAGTCAGGAAACCAGTACTATCTGGTCGACTTTGAAACAGGAGCAGTGATCCAATAAGGAGGGCATATGAAACTATCCAAACGTGTACTAGAAATGGAAGAAAGCGTCACTCTAGCTAGTGATGCAAGAGCCAAAGCATTAAAAGCTCAGGGAAAAGACGTTCTTTTCTTAACCTTGGGACAGCCTGATTTTCATACTCCTGAAAACATTCAGGATGCAGCGGTAGAAGCGATTCGAGATGGACGAGCTTCCTTTTATACAGTTGCTTCAGGCCTACCAGAGTTAAAAGCGGCGGTTAATACCTATTTTGAACGCTATTATGGGTATTCTGTTGCAGCCAACGAGGTTACCTTTGCCACTGGTGCTAAGTTCTCTCTCTACACCTTCTTTATGGCTGTGGTCAATCCAGGTGATGAGGTCATCATTCCTACACCATACTGGGTCAGCTATGGAGACCAGGTCAAGATGGCAGAAGGTGTGCCAGTCTTTGTCCAGGCTAAGGAAGACAATCACTTTAAAGTGACTGTTGAGCAGTTAGAAGCAGCTCGTACAGATAAGACCAAGGTCTTGGTTCTCAATTCGCCATCGAATCCGACTGGTATGATTTACTCTCGTGAGGAACTCTTGGCTATCGGAAATTGGGCTGTTGCGCATGATGTCCTTATCCTAGCAGATGATATTTACGGTCGTCTGGTTTATAACGGGAACGAATTTGTTCCAATTTCTAGTCTGTCAGAAGCCATTCGCAAGCAAACCATCGTGATTAACGGTGTATCTAAGGCCTATGCCATGACTGGTTGGCGGGTAGGTTATGCTGTGGGAAATCCTGAAATTATCGCTGCTATGAGCAAATTGACAGGACAAACAACCTCAAACCTGACTGCTGTATCACAATATGCTACCATTGAAGCCCTGACTGGACCACAAGACTCCGTCGAAACCATGCGCCAGGCATTTGAGGAACGTTTGAATACCATTTATCCTCTCTTGTGCCAAGTTCCAGGATTTGAAGTTGTCAAGCCCCAAGGAGCCTTCTATCTATTCCCAAATGTTAAAAAAGCGATGGAGATGAAGGGTTATACCGATGTGACGGACTTTACAACAGCTATTCTCGAAGAAGTCGGCCTTGCCTTGATTACAGGAGCTGGATTTGGAGCACCAGAAAATGTTCGTCTCAGCTATGCTACAGACTTGGATACATTAAAAGAAGCTATTCGTCGCTTGCATCAATTTATGGAAAAATAAAACTTAGAATCTTCGTCATTCTGACGAAGATTTTTTGTATCGAAAATCTCGCGATTTTTCTCTAGTAGAACCTAGCTATCGCAGTCTATTTATGGTAAAATAGTGGGTAATGACGTCTTCGGACAAGTTAAACGAAAAAAGGAAGATAGATTATGACAAAACGTGTAACAATTATCGATGTAAAAGACTACGTTGGTCAAGAAGTGACCAT